>DMKK01000168.1 GCA_003454335.1 Gammaproteobacteria bacterium
CCGGGCTGTACACCGGGTACGCCGTTGGATTCCGGGTTCAGCATCAGCGAGGAGCGCTGGTGGCAGGAGAGGCACAGCGCCTTGCCGTAGCCGGCAAACTGGTGCTCTGACGTGAACTTGTCGCCATCCGCTGCTTCTACTGCATTGACGAAGTGCTGGTTAACCAGCGATGCACGGTCGGCTGTATCATCGGGGTTGCTGTTGCTCAGACCGGTCACACCAAACGGGCCGTAGAACGGACCACCGGTGTAGTTACTGTCACCGGTTGCGACACCCTTCATGGTGTAACGACCGTCAGCTTTCTTGCCTTGATCGAAGTCAGCGGCATCTTTCGGCGTATCCGAGAAGTCATTGTATTTTTCCGGACCGATCAACCCAAAGAAGGCATTCATGTCAGGATGGCTGGCATCCGGGCTGTAGCTCAGAATGTCATCCTGGTAGCGGACAACAGGACCAATAGGGCCCATCTTCAAGTCTTTTGCCAGCTTGTACCGACCAAGATCACCGTCGATATCGTTCATCATGCGCACGGTTTCCACGCTGTGACAGAAGGCGCAGTTGATACCTTCGCGGTTATGGCCATTACCGATGTGGTAGCTCACAGTGTAGACCTTGCCGGTCTTTGCCATGGACGAGACGGTCGCAGTCAGCTCAGGATCATAGGCCGGTGCCAGGTTGGCCTGCAGGGCCTTCGCGTCGTCATAGGCATCTGGATCGCTGTTCTGATCACCGACCTCTGTCAGCGTAATCTTGTAATCGCCGGAATAGTAAGCCGTCGGAGCATGACACTTGATACACACCTGGCCGGTCTTCTGGATGGTGCCCTTCAGGTATGTAACACCATCTTCCTCTACCGGACCTGTTCCGTACGTGCCGGTCGGACCCACGGCACCGATCTTGCTGGCCTGCAGCCGCAGGAAGTCCTGATACTTGGACTGGAAGATCGGATCTTTCCATGACTTGGCGTGCATGGAGGTCTTCCAGGTGTCGTAGAGGTCGTTGTGACAGTGCTGGCACTTTTTGTCCGCGCTGTCGAACAGGGTGTGCTCATAGCCGGTTCCGGCGATGACTTCTGCTTCCCCCGGTCCGGCCAGTTCTGTACGGCCACCATCGGTCGCCAGTGCTGTTTGTGAGAGTGAGAGGGCCAGTCCTGCGATCAAGCCGGTTACCGAGATTCGTTTCATTATTTGTGCTCCCCTGACCCCGTCGGGTCGGTGAAAATGATATTCAATGTATTAGTAATTGGTAATTTTTGAATGCCACGCCCTTCTCCAGACCTGACGGTTATCCGGGACGCCTGGTCACACCCGATCGCACTACGGACGCACGTATGACCTCTTTGCATTCGACAACAAATTTAGACCAGTGGCGCTGATCAATACCAGTAATTTGTTCGTTCGTTTTCGTTCATTTCAAAATGCACGAACTGCTGCAGGATTATTTTTCTATGCAGAACAGCGCATTGAAGAGGGTTCGTCTGACGGGGACAAGCGTGACAGAAGTGGCAACAGCAAACCGGATTCGCACTGCTAACGCAGAAAGGTCACAGGCAAGGTTGCACTAACGGGGAGAAATATTGGGTGATCAGCCTTCCGGCTGCCTGGATTTCGCCTTCACACCCGCCAGCAGCAGCCTGAACTCATCAAGTGCCCGGCGGAGACCTTCGCAGGCGGCACTGTTTTCATCCGGCAGATGGCGCAGAACAAACTCCGCAGTATCCACGACCCGCTTGCTGCGCGGATTCTTGGTACAATTCTCCAGGCTCAGGTACTTGTCCAGGGTGCGCGTGGTAGGGGTCGACTTATCTATATAGACTGGCCAGATCCGGCTCTCCTCGGCCAGATCCAGCTTGGACTTGCCCAGTTCACGTTCCCAGCAGGCAAGCGCCAGATTCATGACACTGACAACCTGTTCCCTGACCGTCCCCTTGTCCACACCTCCAGTGGGGTCAACGTCACTTAACTCGCCCAGATTACCCAGCCCCAGCATCAGAGAAGGATTGCTCCTTGCAAACTCCAGCAGACTTGTCAGGGACTGCTCGACGGCATCCAGCCGCTGCTCGCTCTGTGATGACATGATCTCGTCGTCGCCCGCCACGGTGTTCAGTGCGATGGCGTGCCCACTCTGTCCCATCACATCAATGGCGTTGATCACCGAGTCACAGCGAAACTCATAGCCATCCTTGTGCCGGCAGGTCAGCACCTCGTGCAGCTTGTCTTCCCGTCGCCGGCCGGCAGTCCCCTCCAGCCGAGCCGTCAGGACGGCAACATCGTCGACGAACAGGTCGGTGAAATCCAGGTCGCTGATCTCGTCGCCTGAATACCCGAACAGTGTCGCCGCCGAGCGGTTGCAATACACCATCTCCCGGTCACGGTCGAAGCACAGGATGGCACTGTCATCGAGATCGAGCAGGCGTTCCAGGTCATTGGTGCGCATGCGCATCTGGCTGGCCATGGTGTTGAAGGCATCGGACAACTCGTGAAACTCCCGCAGCGCCCGGTTATCCACGGCCATGTCGAGATTGCCCTGCGCCATTGCCCGCATGTTGCGGACCATGGCACTGACCGGCGACAGCATGAAGCGGCTGAACAGCCACAGCGCCAGCAGCAGGGTGGCGAACGCCAGCATCAGGAAACCCGTGATTGTTACGGTCTTGATGCGTGCCATCTCGTCACTGAGCAGCGCGATATCCTCGAGGCCGACGATGCGGAAGGCAGGCACGCTATCCGGCGTGAACAGCACATACTCAACCGGGAGGTACTCGCTGTCATTTCCGCTGTTGACGGTGCTCAACAGTTCATCTGACATTGCGTAGATGCTGACCGGCGTGCGGGTAATTGCGGCAATGTCCTTCAGGTTGAACGCAGGATCGACAACGACCTCGAGATAACCGACCGGGCGCAGACCGCCTAGCGGGATGACGGCGGAATGCAAGGGACCCTGCGATGACAACCAGAGGGCATCGACGCCCTTGAGGCGATCGTCACGGCCGCGGTTGCGGATGAGATTGGCCAGGTAACCGGGGAGCGCCTGACGAGTGCCCTGGATACCGACACTGCTTTCACCGACAAACTCGAGATCAGGGCTGTATACCCTGAGCTTGACGAGGTTGATCTCGGAAAAGCCAACAAAGCCGCTGATAAAAGGATCATCCAGCAAGGCCACCAGCTTACCGTCATTTCCTGATTCGCTGGCCGTGCTGAAGGCCTCGACGAGAGCGCGACTGTGTGCCAGCTTCATGCCGAGGTCAAAGCTGTGTCCCCTGATACCCTGCTGCATTTCCTGCGTGGCAACCTCGAGCACGCGGGACAGGCTGCTCATCTGCGCATCCAGGGCTGACTCCCGAAAAAAGGAACCGGCCAGCAGGGACAGTACCATCGCCACCGCACCGATCATCACGAAGATCGCAATGGTGACAGACTTGATTGACAGGTGCTCTATACGCACTGGTCAGCTGCGCTGATGCATGGTGATAGACATGTATACAAGCTGCCAGGATCAACCCACCCTAGTCCGTCACAACCGGGAGGAGTTTATTGTTCCACTCCTTCCAGCCGCCCCGGAACCAGACCAGGTTGGTGTACCCCCACTCTTTCACCTTCACGATAGCATTGGAACTTCGCAGGCAGCGTATCCCGTTACAGTAAAACAGGATGGTCGTATGCCTCTCCGGCACGATCGCTTCAAGGTCTGCTTCGGTCATTTCCGTATCGAGCAGGCTTTCCGCCCCTTCAATGTGCCCCTTGACGTACTCCGTTTTTTTACGGGAATCGATGATCGGCATGCCCGGATTGTCCAGTATCAGCTCGATGGCCTCTTCCGCCGTAACAATCCTCACGCCGTCAATGCTTTCCGGGGCAAAGGGCTTGTCATCGGCAGAGACAGCAACATGGACAAGCAGCAGTAAACTGAAGAAAAAACGCATGGATGTTATTAGGTTAGGTAATTCCAACAGATTATTTTTTGTTTGTTAAATTAGACAGGTAAATCTATTGCATATTAGATTCAAATACAATTACTCAATCTCGGCCATTTTATTAAGGTCCGCTTCGGTGGCAATGGACTAAACCGCTCCGCGGTAGTGGTGGATGATTTGAGGGTGCCGGTGCATTAACAGTCGTGGTTGTTTCCTATCCTGAGTATGGGGCATTTCGCCTCATCTCACGACAGGAGCAGACCCATGACACAAAACACCAAGACCATCAGTCCGTTACGTCAGCGTATGACCGAAGATATGGTACTGCGTAAGCTCTCACCCAAGACGCAGGCCGCCTACATCCGCGCAGTCAAAAACTTCACACGCTTTATCAGACGATCCCCCGATACGGCAAGTGCCGAGGACCTGAGACAGTTTCAGCTGTACCTGGTCGGACAGGGGATCGCGAGCGGTAACCTGAATTCGACCATCACAGGACTGAAGTTTTTCTTCGAGACCACCCTCGGACGCCCTGAGCTAATGACGAAGATGAGCCACGTCTACGAGCCGCGCAAGTTACCCGTCATCCTGGGTCTCGAAGAAGTGACCCACCTGCTACAGTCAGCCGGAGGCCCCAAGTATCAGGCCGCCTTGGGGGTGGCCTACGGCGCAGGACTGCGTGCCAGCGAGGTCGTTCACCTGACCACCGGTGACATCGACCGCGAGCGTATGGTCATACGTGTCGAGCAAGGCAAGGGCAAACGTGATCGCTACGCGATGCTCTCACCCACATTGCTTGAACTGTTAGATACCTGGTGCCAGCATGCCCGCGCACAACGGCAAATGCTACCCGGCGGCTGGTTGTTTCCGGGACAAAACCCCGTGAACCCCTTAACAACGCGGCAACTCGCTCGCGCCTTCCATCTGGCGCGCAAGGCCGCCGGGATCGACAAGGCCGTATCGCTGCATTCCATGCGTCACGCATTTGCCACACACCTGCTTGAGCACCACGAGGATATTCGCATCATCCAGGTGCTTTTGGGGCACAAGAAAATTGAGAACACCGCCCGCTATAGCCAGGTTGCAGCAAAGCTCTTGCGTGAGGTGAAAGGACCACTGGAGTACCTGGAGATCAAACCGCCCGTCTAGGCCGCGGGCATGTCCACCCTGGAGGTCGCGGATATCTTCCGCGCCCACGGGCCACATTGGCGCAGCGAACGAGCAGGCCACCTCAGTCTTGGCCAGCTCAAGGTCATGTCGGCCATCGAACGCTGCCGCAGCGCAGCGCTCGGTGGTCATGTGCTGCAGTGTCGTGCCTGTGACCATATCCAGATCGCCTACAACTCCTGTCGCAACCGGCATTGTCCGAAGTGTCAGGCCAGTGCCGCCCGGCGTTGGCTGGAGGCCCGCCAGGCAGACCTCCTGCCCGTGGACTACTATCACCTGGTCTTCACCTTGCCAGCGCCGATCCGCGACATCGCGTATTACAATAAGTCGGTGGTCTACGGCATTTTGTTCAAGGCGGCTGCCGAGACCTTGTGCACGATTGCGGCCGATCCCAAACATCTGGGTGCCCGTATCGGCGTGACCCTGGTCTTGCACACCTGGGGCTCGGCAATGACGCACCACCCCCATGTGCACGGGATCGTGCCCGGTGGTGGCCTGTCGCTCGACGGCGAGCGTTGGGTCGCCTGCCGGCCGGGGTTCTTCCTGCCGGTACGTGTACTCTCGCAGCTGTTCCGGCGGCTATTCCTCGAGAGACTCTGCGAAGCTCACCGTGCCGGCAAACTGCAGTTCTTTGGTGAACACCAAGCACTTGACGAGACGAAGTCCTTCAGTGATTGGCTCAAGCCCTTGCGCCAGATCGACTGGGTTGTCTACGCCAAACGCCCCTTTGCCGGACCGGACGCCGTACTGGCCTATCTCTCCCGCTATACACATCGGGTCGCTATCGCCAACAGCCGGCTGATCGCGATGGACGAACAGGGCATCACCTTTAAGTGGAAGGATTACCGGGCGAAGGAACGAGACCGACACAAGACCATGACACTCACTCCCGATGAGTTCATGCGCCGATTTTTGCTGCATGTTCTACCTTCAGGATTTCATCGCATCAGGTACTACGGGCTGATCGCCAACACCACACGCAAGGACAACCTGATGCGTGCCCGTGAGCTGTTGATGAGCAGCAAACCGGAAGAAACCACGGATGCAGAAACGAACAGTGCAGATACCAGTGGCAGTGATGAGTCGGTGACCTATGTCTGCCCGGACTGTGGCGCCCCGATGATTATCATTGAGACTTTCGAACGTGGGCAACTGCCCCGTGCACCACCTGTGAGGGTTGGCGAATCATGACTGTCGCCACCGACTACTCATCTCACCGATCTTACAATTACTGGTCTGATCCGGTAAGGACATCGTTTTGCTGTCGCTACAAATATGCGCTCTTTTGCGCACACCGTGAGCGGCAAAACATGTGTCAGTGGGATACAACTGACCCGTCAAAGGGCATTGGCATTCTAATAGTAAGAGACTTTGTCATCCCGTACCGAAAAGTCACAACTCTAATCCCCATAGCGCTATTGCCTTCCATGACCGCGTGGCATCGTCCCGCGGTTTCCTCCCTCGAGGC
>DMKK01000294.1 GCA_003454335.1 Gammaproteobacteria bacterium
TTTGCAGGATGGGTGAAGGAGCGCAGCGACGCACCCATCAGTCCGTAGAATGTGGTGAATAGCGAATCTATCTGTTTAACAAGGTGTAGTAAAAATTTATGAGTGTTGTTGCATGTGTCCAAATGGCTTCAGGACCGAACATCGGGGCCAATCTGCTGGAAGCTGAACGTTTGATCGAAGAGGCCGTCAGCCAGCAGGCGCGACTGGTCGTGTTACCCGAAAACTTTGCGCTCATGGGCAAGACCGAGCATGACAAGGTCGATGAACGTGAGCAGCCGGGCAGTGGCGCTATCCAGACGTTTCTTGCAGAGCAGGCGATACGTCACGGTATCTGGCTGGTCGGCGGGACGATACCGCTGGTGGCGGAAGACGATAACAAGGTCCGTGCCAGCTGCCTGGTTTTTGATGACAAGGGCAAACAGGTCGCACGCTATGACAAGATTCACCTGTTTGACGTTGAGCTGGGCGACAATGCCGAGCAATACACGGAATCAGAGACCATTGAGCCGGGTGATGAGGTGGTCGTTATTGATTCACCGTTCGGGCGTATGGGGCTGTCTGTCTGTTATGACCTGCGTTTTCCCGAGCTGTTCAGACAACAACTGGAAGCCGGCATGGAAATCGTGGTGCTGCCCTCTGCCTTCACGGCGATTACCGGGCGCGCCCACTGGGAAGTGCTGGTACGCGCGCGGGCAATCGAGAACCTCTGCTACGTCATCGCTCCCGACCAGGGCGGTTACCATCTGAACGGGCGCGAGACGCATGGTCACAGCATGATCGTTGACCCCTGGGGAACCGTGTTGAACAGTCTGGCCCGGGGGCCGGGTGTGGTGTGTGCAGATATTGAGCTCGGTCGGCTTAACAGTGCGCGTCGCAATTTTCCCAGTATTGAACATCGTCGTCTGCAATGTCTGAATAAATCATCATGAGTCACTCGAACCTGGATATTGCAAGGCAGCGTCTGCTGGCGCCAGCCGGTATTGATGAAGGCGACCTGGACAAGGTCTTCGGCCAGTTGCTGGGTCATGCAGTTGACAGCGGTGATCTGTATTTCCAGTCAACCCGGTTCGAGTCCTGGGTGCTGGAAGACGGTATCGTCAAGGAAGGTGTGCACAGCATTGAGCAGGGTGCCGGGGTGCGTGCCATCAGCGGTGACAAGACCGGTTTTGCCTATTCCGATGAAATTATGATGCCGGCACTGCTACAGGCTTCAAGCGCTGCGCGTGCCATTGCCAAACATGGCGATGAAGGCAAGCTGCAGGCCTGGCACGCCAGTGGTGACAATATGCTGTATCCGGCGATTGATCCGCTGGAGCGCATGACCGCCGATGAGAAGGTCACGTTATTGAAGCAGCTCGATGCCGAGGCGCGAGCGCAGGATCCGCGCGTCAAGGAAGTCGTTGTCAGTCTTGCCGCCGTGCATGAGGTCATGATGGTGGCTGTCAGTGACGGCACGCTGGCCGCGGACGTGCGGCCCCTGGTGCGTTGCAACGTTACCGTGATTGCCGAGCAGGATGGTCGCCGGGAGCAGGCCAGTTCCGGTGGGGGCGGGCGCTCGGATTATGGGTTCTTTCTTGATGAAGACCGTGCCAGGGGCTACGCACGCGAAGCGGTGCGCCAGGCCCTGGTAAACCTCGAAGCGGTGGCGGCCCCTGCCGGCAGCATGCCGGTGGTACTGGGTCCTGGCTGGCCGGGTATCCTGCTGCACGAGGCCATCGGCCATGGCCTGGAGGGTGATTTTAACCGCAAGGGCACCTCTGCCTTTGCCGGTCTGGTCGGACAGCGGGTGGCATCGCCGCTGTGTACGGTGGTGGATGACGGTACCATCAGTGGCCGCCGTGGTTCACTGAATGTTGATGATGAAGGCATACCGGCCCAGAACACGGTGCTTATCGAAAACGGTATTCTCAAAGGCTATATGCAGGACCGCATGAATGCCGGCCTGATGGGTGTGGGCTCCACCGGCAACGGTCGCCGCGAGTCTTACGCACATATGCCGATGCCGCGCATGACCAATACTTACATGCTGGCCGGTGAGCACGACCCGCAGGAAATAATCGCTGCCGTCGACAAGGGACTGTACGCGGTCAATTTTGGCGGCGGCCAGGTGGACATCACCTCCGGCAAGTTCGTCTTCTCTGCCAGCGAGGCCTACCTGATTGAAAACGGCAAGATCACGCGTCCGGTCAAGGGTGCCACTCTGATTGGTAACGGTCCGGAAGTTCTGAAGCACGTATCCATGCTTGGTAATGACCTGCAAATGGACCCGGGTGTCGGCACCTGTGGCAAGGAAGGGCAGAGTGTTCCGGTCGGAGTGGGACAGCCGACGATGCTGATTGACAAGCTGACGGTAGGTGGCACCAGCACCTGATTCACGAACAACACCGGCAAGACGTTTCCCTGGAAGAGATAACATAACTATTCACCATAGCGCGCGCTGGGCACGCTGTGGGTAGGAGATATTGGTTAAACCGTCTGATGGGTGTGTCGCTGCGCTCCTTCACCCATCCTACGAAGATCTACGGTTTTTTTGTAGGATGGGTGAAGGAGCGCAGCGACGCACCCATCAGTCCGTAGAATGTGCTGAATAGCGAAATAACAACCATGGGAAAAATAAATTGACGACGATTACCCAGGCGACAGCCGAACAACCGGAAACGGTATCTTTCCTGGAAGGATTTATCTACTGGTTAAAGCTGGGTTTTATCAGTTTTGGCGGCCCTGCTGGTCAAATCAGCATGATGCATCAGGA
>DMKK01000226.1 GCA_003454335.1 Gammaproteobacteria bacterium
GACCCAGACCGCCCAGACCGCCCAGACCGCCCAGGCCACCCAGCCCTCCTTTGCCAAGCACATCGCCGAGCCCCCCGCCCCAGATTGTTCCACGACCGAAGCCACCGGAACCAAAGGTCGGATTCGAGTGCCGGGGACGATAACGCCGCTGCTGTTCCAGCACCCGTAACAGATCCTTGCGACTCATCATTCCCTTGAGAAAATTCTCCAGCATCGTGGCCACCAGGGACCCGTTGGCGAAACCGGATCCGGCCTGATCGTAGCGCTGGCGCTTGAATTCCTTGCGCAGGGACTCCAGTTCGCCGAGCCGTTCCCGGTGCTGTCGCATGCTGTTTTTCAGTTCATGGGTCAAACTTTCCATAGTTTGCCGGTCTTCTTCAAGATCCAGCAAACGACTGATGATGACATCGTCTTCCGGAAATGGTGTCGTCAGCGCATCCCGACGCAGTTCCCGCAGGTCGTCGCGCCGGAACTCGGAAGCAAGGTACTCGACAGCTTGTCGATAGTTGTCATCTTCACCGGCTGCAAAGGCCTCCTTGCGGCGCAGCAATTCCTGACGTGTTGCCTCCAGGGCTTCAATGCGCCCGTCAATAGCGTCGAGTTGTTGCTGCTCCTTTTCCTGCACCGCCTCCAGGGCGGGAATGCCGTCTGCGGCACGCGCCTGGCGATCCAGTTCCCGCAAGGTCTCGAATTCCGTATCCGCCTGTTGCCTGGTTTGATTGGCATGCTCCCGCAAACGCAGCGGGATTTCCTGCAAGCGTGAGTAATTGGCCCGTGCATCGGCATAACCGATTAGTCTGGCAACCTTTCCATCCAGCCAGCGAGCCAGGCCGCCGGCCTGATAGTCAGGGGTTCCGTAATGCCGGTCCCAGAGATAGGTGAACAGGGGGTCGTTTCGATAGGAGACGCCTTTCACCTCCTGCTCCTGTTCACTGCGGGCCGCCTTCTCATCAGCATGCATCGCGATTCGCTCCGCCTCTGTGGCCTGCTCCCGCTGTGCCTGATAGGCAGGTTCGGCATCGAGTCGTGTCTGGGTGTTGGCCTCTGCGGCATCGACTGCCTCGGCTGCCTGACCCAGTACATCGGCCTGGTGGTTACGCTCCTCTTCCAGTGCATGGCGGTTTTCCCCGCTGGCCTGAAGTTCCTGCACCAGCGCCGCACCCGCAGACTCGCGGGCCTGCAACAGTGCGAGCACCTGGCGCTCTGTGTTATCGATACTGGAAATTACTGGATCCGAGGCGATATGACCTACCCGCAGACGCGCGAGTGATCGATATTCCCGGGCCCGTGTTTTCTGCAGATCGACCATACGATCAGCAGCCTCACTGATGCGATTGTCCGTGGCCATGATTTTTTCGTTCTCGTCGGTAACGGCACTGCCGATAGACGCAAGGGTTTGTCGTCCGGATATCATGATCAGTCACTCACCAACGGGTTATCGCGCCGCCGCTGATCGGGGACGCGTAGTCAGGTTCCAGATAGCCACGGTGTTTGACGCCAAAACGGTTGTTCTGGATGATGCCATCGTCCTGCTTGTCTGCCGCGACGCGATCGTACATCTCCTTGTCCACGCGCAACGCCCATTTGGAGACCGCTTCTGTTTCACCGGTCTCTTCATTGGTCACATGGACCGTTAGCGTCTTGCCATTGGCATCAAGCGCCTCGACGACGATGTAATAGTTGCGTGCGGACGGGTTGAGATCGGGGTTACGCCAGAGACCACTGCGCTCTCCCGGCCGGGAAACGATCCGCAGGCTGTATTCCCGTTCCAGCTCGGCACGCAAATCTTCCAGTGACTGCAAGGCCGCCCGTGCGCCGGTTTCGTCATTATCACGCAACGCCGTCTGTGCAGCGGCATATATCTGCTCCGCGGTAGCTTGGGCCTTGTCCGACTTCGCCACCTCAACCACCGACGTGTGCATGGCCTGCAGGTCTCCGGGCAGTGCACCGCGCGGCGCGATGGCGGTAACATAGTAGGTAATAGCGGCCAGCAGCAGCGCGGCAAAGGCACCGAGCACCCATTTTCCCCACTGGTCCCGGCTGACGTACAGGTTCGCCATGCGGGTAGCAAAACCCGCTGCCGGTGGTTTGTAAACAAAGCGTTCTTCCTTGAGCGCCGTCACCCCTTCTTCGAGCACATGGTCCGGCACCTCGATACCCTGAGCTGCATAGATCTTGCGCAACTGTTCCAGCAGTTGCTGATCCCGGTTTGCCTCGTCAAGTTCCCGTGTCACGACCTTGCGCTGGTGACGCAGGGTATCGACCACGTCCATGGCCAGCATAACGTCGTCCAGGGGACGCTTGTTCAGGGCGGCGGCGCCTTCGTTCATACGGCAACTGCCAGCGCATTACCTGCTTCCGCCATCCGGGCCATGCGGCGCTTGCCGTCCTCTACCGCTGTACGGATTTCCTCGGCATTGGCCGTGCTTTGCACGCGCATCTCCTCGATGATTTCCTGTGACCTGGCCTGATAATTCACCACCGACTCGACCAGTTTCTTCACAGCATCGGCGCGCACCGTGGGACCGTAACCCGCCCTGACCGCGGCCTCCTGAATCTTGCCGCCAATATCGGCCAGATCTTCCAGCGAACGGCTCACCCCTTCTTTCATGACCTCGATGGTCTGGGTGCTCTCGTGCAGGCCGAACATGCCGGTAAAGGAGGCAGTCAGTGCTGTCAGCACCGTTTCATTGGTGCCGAAAAAGCTCACTGCCTGGGCGTACACCCGCTCCTTGGCATTCGTGGTCTGTAGCAACCGGGTCATGACCACTTCGGAAGTGTTGTAGCTGACGGTAAGGTTGTCGGAAAGATCCTTGGCAATCTGGTAACGCTTTTCGGCATCCTGCAGGGCACGCATTTGTTCATCGCGGGCCATTTCCAGGCGGGCTCGCTCGACGACATCATCGCCCTGATGGGACTCCACCACCTGCATGGCCGACTCGAGCGCAGCCTTGGCAGCATGCAGCTTTTCCTCACCCTTTTTCAGCACTTCCAGGGCGAGGATTTCGGATTGCTTCATGGCGCCACGAAAATCCTGGTAGGCATTCAGTATCAGTTGCTCGCGCTGGATCTGGTCCCGCGTGGCATCGGTCACCTCCAGGTAGGTTTCCTTGATGTCGTCAAAGCGGGCGGCGATGTCCCCGCGGGTAACCTTCATCCAGACATTGGAGAGACGTTCAAAGGTGTCCAGCTTGCCGTCCTCGATCTGGTCAACCATAGCCTTGGCGTCATCGCGAATACTGTCGAAGGCATTGGCAATATCTTCATAGCGACTGCCGATATCCATGGCCTGAACCTGTTCCCGCACGATATCATTGAACAGTGACGCCTGACTGAGGGTGCGCGTAATGGCAATGATTTTCTCCTCGTCCAGATCGGATATCTGGTTGAGCAACGCGATAATCGGTTCTTCCTGACTTTTCGGCTCGTCCGGCATCAGGCCGAGGTCACGCACGGTCCCCATGGCCTTGTCGAGATACTGCATTGGTGTGGCGATCTCGTTCATAATTTCCCCTCCTTAGTGTTATTAATCCGGATCCATCCGCCGCGCGACGTTGCTGTTCACTTGCGTTGCCGGCAATGAACCGTATGCACAAACCAGCGGCAATGATTTCCAGGCACTGCGGCCATGAAGCACTGGTTGATTATTGTTTTCAGTTTACCCTTATTACTTATAGCACCTTTCCGGCGATTGTCATCATGCAGCCATGATGCGGATTTTCTGACCGGGAAAGATACGGTCCGGGTCCTTGATCACTTCGCGGTTATCCTCGAATATCTGATTATACTTATTGCCATCGCCATAATATTGCTTGGCAATTGCCCACAGCGTGTCGCCTTTCTGAATTTCATAGAACGTGACTTCCGGTTCTGCCTCGGCTGCAGGTGGTATATTCAATGCATCGGCTTTAACTTCCTGGACACCGCGCACGTTGCCGGCCATCAAGACAGTCTTTTCCGCTGCCGCCTGATCCTTGGCGTCACCTTTCAATGTAGCCACCTCGTCCGCCAGACTGACCTCGAGATTCTCCACCCCCGGATTATCTGCCTCGATGTGTTCCTTTATTTTTTCAGCACCTTCTTCTTCATCGTCGCCGAACAACTTGTTGCCAATATCTGCTACAAAATCATAAAGTCCCATTGTTTATCTCCTTATTTAGTTTAACGTTACTTTTTAATCATATGCTTCGAACTGGAGCAAAAGAATCAGCTGCCTGGAACAGGATGAATCATTCCAGACAACCAGAGTGCAGCATGAAATACGATTCCCTGCGAGACGCGTCTTGCAGCTAACGGCTTCTCGTCTCGCTGATATGTGCACGTTATACGATACACCACACTCGCACACATGAGATATCATCAATCCATGACAACGAGTCTGAATATTACCAGCGACCACTACTGAATGACCACCCTGGATATACTTGTTGCCGTCTATACCGGTTGGGGCTTTTATCGGGGCCGGCAGCGCGGCGTTCGCGTGGAAATCATCCGCATTATCAGCCTGTTGCTCGTGCTGGCCTTTTTCCTGGGTATTGGCCTGTTTACCCTGGTAGGAAACGGCCTGACAACACTGGCTGACACGTTGCTGCAACGCCAGGGGATTACTGTTGCGATGCTGATTTTGATAGCCACCCTGCTGATCGTGTTTACGTTTCGCAGGCGACTGCGGGATCAGCGGAAAAGCAGGAAGCCAGCCGGGGAAGCACCCCTGTATGGAGGGATTGCAGGGATGGTTCGCACAACGCTGTCGCTCGTTATTGTCCTGTCAATACTCGATTTTCTCC
>DMKK01000123.1 GCA_003454335.1 Gammaproteobacteria bacterium
AGCAGCAGTACCTGTCAAGCCCCCCGAACCCGTCAAGGTGCAACCGGCAGCTCCGGTCAAACAGGCGGTTCCTGCGACACCCAAGACAGTACCCCTGCACGGCTGGTTTGTTCAGGTGGGCAGTTTTGGCCAGGAAATGAATGCCAGAGGCTTGCGTGACCGGCTGGTAGCGGCCGGCTTTCAAGTGCGGCTACAGGATGTCGAGTTGGGAAAAAATCACGCCTACCGGGTTCTGGTAGGGCCCTCCACCTCGCGTGCTGCAGCCGAAAAACAAGCTGAAAAACTCAAGTCCGGTCAACATCTCAAGGGCATGGTCATCGAGTATCCGGGCTAGGGGCCTGTCATCCGGATTAGAAACTTCTTGGCAGTGCCTGTCACATATCTGGTAAACTATGGCCTTCAGGAAAACTCAATTAAAGTCAACGGGCTGGAAAATGCTGACGGGACACACTAGAGGTAGCTATGGCAATTGCCTGGATTGATGTAGTGATTATTTCGCTGATTGCATTATCAGCGATCCTGAGTCTGTTCCGGGGCTTTGTAAAAGAAGCCCTCGCGCTGCTAACCTGGCTGGTAGCCTTATGGGTGGCAATGGCCTTCTATGAAGAACTCGCTGTCTGGCTGTCACAGTGGATTACAACACCTTCGGCTCAGAAAGTAACGGCCTTCGGTGTCCTGTTCATCTGTGTATTGTTGCTGGGGGCCATTGTAAATTACATTGCCGGCAAACTGGTTGACAAAACCGGCCTGACAGGTACGGATAAAATGCTGGGGGTTATTTTTGGCGTTGCACGAGGTGCTGCTATTGTAGCCATTCTGGTGCTGCTTGCAGGCCTGACACCGGTGCCACAGGATTCCTGGTGGCAGGATTCCCAGTTTCTTGGATATTTTGAAGGTCTTGCCCTGTGGATGCGCGATTTCCTGCCCAGCGAAATCGCGAACAACATAACCTACGCCTGACTTGTAGCATTGAGAATCGCCTATGTGTGGCATCATCGGCATTGTTGCCCACAGTTCTGTTAACCAGGCAATCTATGACGGACTGACTGTCCTGCAGCATCGCGGGCAGGATGCTGCCGGCATTATTACCTGTGATGGCGAGCGTCTGCATCTGCGCAAGAATAACGGTCTGGTGCGTGATGTTTTTCATACCCGCCACATGCTGCGGCTGTTCGGTAACATGGGTATTGGGCATGTGCGTTATCCTACTGCCGGCTGTGAAAGTTCTGCCGAAGCCCAGCCTTTTTATGTTAATTCCCCCTATGGAATCAGCCTGGCGCATAACGGTAATCTGACTAATTCCAACAAGCTGAAGCAGGAACTGTTCCAGGAAGACCTGCGCCAGATCAATACCGACTCTGATTCGGAAGTCCTGTTGAATGTGTTTGCCCATGAATTGCAGCAGCAGGGCAAATTGAAGATGGAGCTCGATGACGTATTCAAGGCTGTTGCCGGCGTACACAAACGCTGTCGGGGCGCCTATGCAGCAGTGGCTATGATTACGGGATATGGTGTCGTCGCCTTCCGTGATCCGTACGGCATTCGTCCGCTTGTTTATGGCAAGCAGGAAACACCACAAGGCACCAACTATATGATGGCCTCCGAAAGCGTTGCCCTGGATGCCCTCGGTTATGAGTTAATCCGTGATGTTGCCCCCGGTGAAGCCGTTTTTATCTCGCTTGATGGTCAATTGCATACCCGGCAATGTGCGGACAACCCGTCAGTGATGCCCTGTATTTTCGAGTATGTCTACCTGGCAAGGCCCGATTCCATTATCGACGATACTTCCGTCTACAAGGCACGCCTGAGAATGGGAGAAAAACTGGCGGACAAGATTCGCCGTGTACGACCTGATCACGATATTGACGTTGTCATACCGATACCTGACACCAGCCGGACTTCTGCCCTGCAGCTGGCAAATAATCTGGGCCTCAAGTATCGCGAGGGTTTTATCAAAAACCGCTATATAGGCCGCACATTTATCATGCCTGGACAGCAGCAGCGCAAGAAATCAGTGCGTCAGAAACTGAATGCCATTGACCTTGAATTCAGCGGCAAGAATGTCTTGCTAGTCGATGACTCTATCGTGCGGGGCACGACATCCTCTCAAATCATCGAAATGGCCCGGGATGCCGGTGCGAACAAGGTCTACTTTGCCTCTGCAGCACCGCCGGTCCGTTATCCAAATGTTTACGGTATAGATATGCCCATCAGCGATGAATTGATTGCTCACGGCCGCACGGATGAGGAAGTCTGCAAGGAAATTGGTGCTGACTGGTTACTGTTTCAGGATATACCGGATCTGATAGATGCGGTTAACAAGGGAAGCACCAGGATTAACGGTTTTGACGATTCTGTGTTTACCGGGAATTACATTACCGGTGACATTGATGATGATTACCTGAAGTTGCTGCAGTCAGCACGCAGTGATGCGGCAAAGAAGGAACGCCGCGAAAATGATAATGAGGTAATGGATCTGTACAACTCGGCCTGATAGTTGCCAGTGTTGACAGGTGGCAAATCCTCATCTAGTCTTGCTTCCAATTGCGCCGATTTTACTTCAGCTTGCGGGCGCCTGATAAATTCAGCTAAGCGATGGCACCTGCCTTCGTTTTTCTGATGGCGGGTTTTTTTATGCCCGAATAATGGCGTGTTGCAGACAGGATATCCGGGATACCGTGGAGAGCAGCCATGCCAGATTATGATGAATTTAATTTTGAGACCCGCGCTGTGCGTGCCGGACAGCGACGTACCGGTGAAGGTGAGCACTCGGAAGCAATCTTTCCAACCTCCAGTTATGTATTCGGAAGTGCCGCCGAA
>DMKK01000157.1 GCA_003454335.1 Gammaproteobacteria bacterium
TGTTTCCACCAAACTGGGCGCCATCCAGGAAACTGAGCAGACCATCATCAACCTCGTACTGGCCGTACAGAGAGTAGTTACCAAAGGTCCATTTACCACCGACCTTGTAGGCAGAGTCATCGCCACCGCGATCATTGGTGATGTAGTCAGCAAAGACCAGGAAGGGGCCATTCTTGTACTGGATACCGGTACCCCATGGAGTGTCGGTACTCTGCCCGTTGTCTGTCTGCATGGTATAAGTCGCACCGACCTTCAAACCATTCCAGCTCGGGCTGTCATAACGAATCGTGTCTTCTGCACGACCCTGACCCTCTTCGCCAGCACCTCTATGTGCAGCCGACTGCAGACCGTGATCACGCGCCTGGGCCGAGGTACGGTAAACCGGGTCGATCATGGCACCGTGTGACTTGTAGACGGTTGAAATGGTACCAAAGCGCACCTGACCGAAGCCACCGGCAAGCCCCAGCCACTGGTCACGATCAGTAATGGAGTCCGTGGAACCACTGACGTTGGTGACGGCATTGAAGGTACCTTGCTTGGTTGAAACACCGTTGACAACCGATTTAAACGTTGGCGCGATACCAGGAGAGCCTGTAGTTTTGGTGGTCCCCCCCACAACACTTGTCCGTTTCGTACCGACACCGGTAACCGCGCTATGTGAGCGACTGCGTGAACTGACCTTGCCGTTGTTACGCTCGGTGGTGTCGTACTGGAAGTCGATCTTGAAAATCGCCCTCAGGCCATTACCGAGGTCTTCGCTGCCCTTGAAACCAATCGAGCAGGTATTACAGTTCATGTTGGTTGTTGAATCGTTCTGGTCAACATAGTCGATACTGGTATCGATATGACCAAAGACGGTCACGTCCGCAACCGCGGGCGCCATGCCGCTTACCAGGGCGGCACCGATCATTGTCGGTAAAAGTTTCTTAATCATGATATTCCCCTTAACACAGTTGAAAGTTGTTTAACCTAAAGTCTACTGTCATTGCACACGCGAGCACTTTACAACAACGCCGTGTAAAAACGCAACAGTTTTTTTCAAAAAAACCACAACCTGAACAGGCGCGTTGCAAAATAACAACACACTAGACATGACCCACAGCAATAGCGCCTGGCGGCGCGTCCTGTTAATTTAGATTAAACAGTTGGTTAGTCGTACTTTCAGGCGCGCAGCAGGCTACCGCCATGGGAAGGCTCAGCCAGAAAACAGTTAATTCGGCAGGCTTTTTGTGTTGTATTCTGCCGAAAAGACCGTGCGGGTGCCCGCCTCACCCACACGGCAACCACTACTTATGGTGTAAATAACACACAGAACCTCAAGCAACGCCCGCTAAAACCCGGTAACCGAGAGTTCGCCACCCGCCAGCACCGTCGCAATATCCTGCAGACTGCCGATCGCCACAACATTACCGGGCGACAAGGGCGCGCCCATATGGGCCTCCAGCGCCATGATCAGTCGCATATGGGCCAGGCTGTCCCAGCCTGTCAGCCCGCCGATACCGGCATCATCGGCAATATCGGCCACCTCCATTTCCAGCACCGCGGCCAGCAACTGCCGTGCCGTCTGCAACCCGGCGTCAGCCACTGAACTCCCGCTAGTCATGCGCCGGTGCTTTCAATGCTTCCCACTCATCCCGGAGCAGACCAAAAATAAAGACATCCGTGCGGCCACCGTCAAAGCGGGGGATATCACTCCTGAGCACACCTTCGCAGGTAAACCCCATGGCCTTGTAATTAAAGATCGACGGATAATTTCTCCCCTGTATCTCGCCTTTCACCTTTTCCATCCCCATCACCTCAAACAGAAAGGACAACATCCGTGCACGCACTTCCTGCACCACGTTTTTACCCCAGTAATCCTTCTCGCCAATGACGATATTGGTCTTGGCAACCTTTGACTGCGGATCTGGAAAGGCGGCAAAGAAACCGATCATCCTGTCCGTGTCTTTACAAAAGATCCCCAGGTGGAAACCGGTCTGGTTATTAAACTGTGATATATGCCTGATGGCACGTTGCCGGTCCCAGCCACGCGCAGGGAAATTCAGCCCCGCCTGCACCTCCGGGTCATTCCACCAGCTTACATAGGTAATGGTTGCATCCGCAGGCGTCAGCGAACGCAGTCGAAAGCGATCGGTTTCAAGCTGCAAGGGTTCCCCGGGCCGCCAGTCCATAATCAGGTCTCCTCGTTCAGACAGGCATCACGCACCCTGTCCCGGTTGATTTTGCCGCGATCTGTTTTTGGAATCTCGGGCAGCACAAACCACTTCTCCGGCACACAATCCATGCGAATGCGTTCAGCACACCACTGCTTCAGTTCAGCCGTCGCAACCCCGGTATCCGCGAGGCGTATGGCAACCGCCACCATTTCCCCGTTTACCGGGTCCGGCACGCCGAAGGTACACGCCTCGGCTATCGCTACATGCCGTTCCAGCAACAGATCAACCTCCTCCGGCAGCACCTTGGTCCCGGCACGATTAATTTCTGATTTGAGCCGCCCCTGCAGGCGCATACAACCGGAGGCATCGATACTGCCGCGATCCCCCGTGTAATACCAGCCGTCCCGCAACACCGCCTGCGTCAGGTCATCACGCTGATAATACCCGGCCATCAGCGACGGCGTGCGCAGCACGAGCTCACCCTCACCGCTTATCTGCAGGTGGTTGTCCGCATCCAGTACCGCTGCCTCACCACCCCACATGAAACCCACCAGCCCGTCTTCCGGCTCACAGTCCCGCCCCGAGATACCGGCTGCCCAGTTGGCTGTCTCGGTTATGCCGTACATGTTATTGACGTTGGCAGTACCCGACCAGTCGATAACCGCTTTCCATAATTCCGCAGACAGGGGAGCCGAACCGATATTGATCTGCTGCAGGGTTTGTTCTGTCGGGGGCTTTACTATCCGGGTCGCAATTTTCCAGAGGGCCGGCACCGAGCTCATGAATGAAATCCGGTTATCCACCAGGATGTCGCCAAGCTGCGCCGTCCCCTGGATACCCGGCACCGGAAACAGGTACAGCCGGGCAGACGCAAGCAGCGGCGTCAGGCAATTACCAATCAAACCGTGGCCAAAATGCGAGGGCAGCAGACACAGCGTCCGCGCCAGCACGGCATCTGTAATATGCTGCCGGTTGTGCTGCAGCCGGGCGGCCAGCGAACCCCCCGTATGCACAACGCCCTTCGGATTGCCGGTCGTGCCCGAGGTAAACAGTATCAACGCCGGGTCTGCCGCGGCCAGCGACAGGCTGGCCGGCATGTCGGCAGCCACCGCTGCCCCCTCGCGCGTATCCACCACCGGTAGCTGCAGACCCTCGGTCGGTATAGCCGTGTCCTGCGCGACCAGCACCGCCCCGGGTGCAACGAAGTCGACCACCGTGGCAAGTTCGCCCCGCGTCAGGGAGGCATTGATGCAAACACAGCACGCCCCCAGCGACCAGGCGGCAAACAAATCGGCAAAGAATTCCGGCGTGCCGCCATGAGCAATAACCACCCGGTCATGCCTGGCGATACCCAGCGCCTCCAGCCTGCCCCGGCTACAGGCAATCTGGTAGCGCAGCTCGTCCGGCGACCAGACCAGCCCCCGGCGAACATCGGTGATTTGACCCAGGCTGGCTAGTGTAAACACAGGCCTGCAGCAACCATGCACCCGGGAACAGTACCGGTGTTTCCGTTATTCATGCGCATCCCTGGCCTCCAGATTGGCTTCCAGAGTAGCGACCGCATCACCCAGGCTGACGCCACCACTGATCTCTTCACTCAACAA
>DMKK01000047.1:0-260 GCA_003454335.1 Gammaproteobacteria bacterium
CCGATGGACCTGAAGCGCGGTATTAAGAAGGCTGTTGCCCAGGTTGTTGACCAGTTGCAGGAGCTGTCTACACCGTGCACCGACAACAAGGCAATTGCCCAAGTCGGTACTATCTCTGCCAATTCCGACGAATCCGTCGGTGGCATCATCGCCGAGGCGATGGAAAAGGTCGGCAAGGAAGGCGTTATCACGGTAGAGGAAGGTTCTTCTCTGGAGAATGAACTGGACGTTGTGGAAGGCATGCAGTTTGATCGTGGCTA
>DMKK01000047.1:358-2857 GCA_003454335.1 Gammaproteobacteria bacterium
CCCTATATCCTGATCTATGACAAGAAGATCTCCAATATCCGCGACATGCTGCCGGTACTGGAAGGTGTTGCCAAGGCTGGCAAGCCGTTGCTGATCATCGCCGAGGACGTGGAAGGTGAAGCCCTTGCCACTCTGGTGGTCAACAGCATCCGTGGCATCGTCAAGGTCTGTGCCGTGAAGGCGCCGGGCTTTGGTGACCGTCGCAAGGCCATGCTGCAGGATCTGGCTATCCTGACCGGTGGTCAGGTGATTTCCGAAGAGGTCGGTCTGTCCCTGGAAAAAGCTACCCTGGATGATATGGGTACTGCCAAGCGTGTTGTCATTACCAAGGAGAATTCCACGGTGATCGACGGTGCCGGCCGCAAGGAAGACATCGAGGCACGCGTCAAGCAGGTCCGTGCCCAGATCGAGGATTCCAGCTCTGATTATGACAAGGAGAAACTGCAGGAACGTATGGCCAAACTGGCCGGCGGTGTTGCCGTGATCAAGGTCGGTGCTGCGACGGAAGTGGAAATGAAAGAAAAGAAGGCGCGCGTGGAAGATGCCCTGCACTCGACCCGTGCTGCTGTTGAAGAAGGTGTGGTACCGGGCGGTGGTGTAGCCCTGATCCGTGCCATGAGTGCGATTGGTGATATCGATGGTGCCAACCATGACCAGTCCATGGGTATCCAGATTGCCTTGCGTGCCATGGAAGAACCGCTGCGCCAGATCTGTGAGAATGCCGGTGAAGAGTCCTCGGTGATTCTGAACGCTGTTGTCAGCAATAGTGGTAACTACGGCTACAATGCCGCGAACGGTGAGTACGGCGACATGATCGAAATGGGTATCCTCGATCCTACCAAGGTTACCCGCGCCGCATTGCAGAACGCAGCCTCGGTTGCCGGCCTGATCATCACCACGGAAGCCATGGTCGGTGATGCCCCGGAGAAGGATGGTGGCGGTGCGCCGGCCATGCCTGACATGGGTGGCATGGGCGGTATGGGTGGCATGGGCATGTAAACGCTGGGATTGGGTGCGCTCTTCGCGCACACAATTAGCGGGCTTAATAAGCCCGCTCCCGCGTTTCTTCGAAGATTTGGCCCAAAGCCAAATATGAGAAGTCCATCGACGTCCACTGAACATTCAGTGAAANNATGGGCGGTATGGGTGGCATGGGTGGCATGATGTAAGCCAGCCTGACCCTGTAGTACCAAAAAGCCCCGCTGGCAGCAGCGGGGCTTTTTTATGGGTCAATTTTAGTGTCTGCGTCTATTTTTGATGGGTGCGTCGCTTCGCTCCTTCACCCATCCTACAAAAACCATGTATTCCCGTAGGATGGGTGAAGGAGCGAAGCGACGCACCCATCATTCCTGAACCCAGTGACGTGCCTGACAATCATGACTGTTCGAACAACTCCCGCAGTCCGGCCTCGAAGCCAACCACCGGCTGCCAGTCCAGGTATTCCCGGGCCGCACTGATATCAGCACGCGAATGCTTGATGTCACCCTGCCGGCCGGGTTTGTAATTTGGTTCAAACGGCTGACCCTTGATGTTGCAGATCGTTTTCAACAGGTCGTTGATCGACAGTTTGCTACCGGTGGCGATATTGATGGCCTTGCCGGCTGCAGCGGGCGCAGCGGCCGCGCTGATATTGGCTTCCACGACATCCGCGACATAGACAAAATCCCGGGTTTGCTCGCCGTCACCGTAGATGGTGGGCTGTTTGCCATGGCTCAACTGGTCGGAAAAGATCGAAATGACGCCGGAGTAGGGTGAAGACGGATCCTGCCGTGGTCCGAAGACGTTGAAATAACGCAGCGAGACCGTCTCCAGGCCATACAGAAGGAAGTACATCTGACAGGCATGTTCGGAAGCCAGCTTGTCGACCGAGTAGGGTGACAGGGGCTTTATGTGCATGTCTTCCCGCTTGGGTAATTCCGGCAGGTCGCCATAGACGGCCGCTGAGCAGGCAAACATGACGCGTTTGACATCGGCCTGTCGTGCCGCTTCGAGAATATTGACTGTGCCGCGATAATTGACCCGTTCGCTGGCCAACGGGTTGCCGACGGTCTCGGGCACAGAGGCGATAGCGGCTTCATGGAATACAATGTCTACCTGTTTCATCGCCGTGCACACGGTGTCGTAATCGCCGACATCACCCTCAATGACTTCTACAGCAGCAGAGTCCGGAATATTCTCCCGTTTCCCGGTGGAGAAGTTGTCGAGTATGCGGACGCTGTGTCCGTCAGCCAGTAGTCTGTCAGTGATGTGGGAGCCAATAAAGCCGGCGCCACCGGTAACCAGATAGAGCATGTGAGATTCTTCCCTGTGTGTTTTTATGAGTTGATGACACTATACAGGAGAGCGCCGCTTTATTTATTTAATGGCCACGGAAGAACGCGGGTAATTATTCACCACAGAGGCACGGGGCATGCTGAGGGCAGGGAAAACTGGTTAACCTGTCTGATGGGTGCGTCGCTAAGCTCCTTCACCCATCCTACATTAAACCATGGGTCTTCG
>DMKK01000047.1:2934-5413 GCA_003454335.1 Gammaproteobacteria bacterium
AAACCATGGGTCTTCGTAGGATGGGTGAAGGAGCGTAGCGACGCACCCATCAGTGCGTAGGATGCGCTGATGAGAGGGAGGCTAGATCTGTACCGCCAGTTCATCGTCATCATCTTCTCCGGGGACTTCCTTCTCTATCAGGCTCAGGCTGGCCGGTGTTGCCTTCTTTTCCACCTTGTCGGTATTCAGGCTGAGCGACAGCCGCAGGTTATTCGGCGAGTCGGCGTTCTTCAGTGCTTCATCGGCGCTGATTCGGCCGTTCTCGACCAGCTTGTACAGGGCCCTGTCAAAGGTTTGCATGCCGAGGCTTTCCGACTTTTGCATGACTTCCTTGATTTCATGCACGTCGCCCCGGCGTATCATGTCCTGTACCAGTGGTGTGCCCAGTAATATTTCCACGGCGGCCGCGCGCTTGCCATCGACAGTCTTGATCAGGCGCTGGGAAACGAAGGCGCGCAGATTCAGTGACAGGTCCAGCAGCAACTGGTTGCGCCGTTCCTCCGGAAAGAAGTTGATAATACGGTCAAGTGCCTGGTTGGCATTGTTGGCATGCAGGGTGGAGATGGCGAGATGCCCGGTTTCAGCGAAGGCCAGTGCATGTTCCATGGTTTCCTGGTCCCGGATCTCGCCGATCAGGATGACATCCGGCGCCTGCCTGAGGGTGTTCTTCAGGGCATCTTCATAACTGTCAGTATCAACACCGACCTCGCGCTGGTTGACGATGGACTGCTTGTGCGAGTGGACAAACTCCACGGGGTCTTCGATGGTGATGATATGGCCAGCGCTGTTGCTGTTGCGGTAATCAATCAACGAGGCCAGCGAGGTGGATTTGCCGGAACCGGTGGCACCGACAAACAGTACCAGTCCACGCTTTTCCATGATGACGTCGGTGAGTATGCCGGGCAGTCCCAGCAGCTGCCAGTCCGGGATATCGGTTTTGATGTTGCGAATGACCATCGAGACACTGTTGCGCTGGCGAAAGATGTTGACCCGGAAGCGGCCAATACCCTCTTCCGAAATCGCCAGGTTCATCTCCGGCTTGTGTTCGAATTCGGTGATTTGTTCGTTATTCATAATGGACCAGGCAACGTCCTTGACCTGTTCCGGGGTGAGGGCTCCGTCTTCAAGTGCTTGCAGTGTGCCATCGATCTTGGCGCTCACCGGTGCGCCGCTGCTCAAGTAAAGGTCAGACGCATCTTTTTCCACCATGGTTCTGAGATATGATCTGAAATCCATTTTATTACCCTCGGCTGGTCTTGTGTATATAATGATATTCGGAAGAGATAGAACTGTCGGCCAGGGGTAACGCAACTTAAACGACATCTATGACAAGCCGTATATACACGCCGATGGTTGTCAACAGACAGCAGAAAGTCGAACTGCCCGCGTCCCTGCGGGAACCTCTGACTGATTCCTGGGAGGCCTTTACCGCGGCGTCGATCGAGGCGCAATGCCCGGTACCTCGCAACCCTGATTTTACTGCCAGCATGATGCGTGTCTGGGCCTGCAGTGATTTCGCCACCCAAACCTGTATCCAGGACCCTGCGATACTGTACGGCCTGCTGGGTAATGGTGACCTGCTGGCTGACTATGCCAGCGGTGAATATCAGCGCAAGCTTGGGCGGGCATTGAAGGGCGTCGGGGATGTTGCCACGCTGGGTGAACGCTTGCGGATATTCCGCAAGCAGGAGATGTTACGCATTGCCTGGCGAGACCTGGCTGGATGGGCGCCGCTGAATGAGGTGCTGCATGATCTGTCTGCGTTGGCAGACAGCTGTATTTCAGCGTCACTTGATTATCTCGGCAAGCAGGCCCTGCAGCAGCTTGATGTGTCTGCGAAAAAATTCAGGCCCGGGCTGGTGGTCCTTGGCATGGGCAAGCTGGGGGCGTGCGAACTGAATTTTTCCTCGGACATCGATTTGATCTTTGCCTACCCGGATGGTGAGCCGGTGTGGGAAAAGTGTCGGAAAACACCTGAAGAGTTTTATCTGCAGCTGGGTCAGCAGTTGATCCGGGCACTTGATGAGCAGACCGAACATGGTTTTGTGTTCCGCGTGGACATGCGCCTGCGCCCCTACGGTGACAGTGGTGCGCTGGTGGCAAATTTTGATGCGCTGGCTGACTACTATCAATCGCAGGGAAGGGAGTGGGAACGTTACGCCATGATAAAGGCGCGTCCCGTTGCCGGACCGGCAAAACCCGCCAGACAGCTGATGCAGCTGTTGCATCCGTTCGTATACCGGCGCTACCTGGATTTCGGTGCGTTTGATTCCCTGCGCAGCCTCAAGGAACAGATCGTTCGTGAAGTCGAGCGCAAGGGGATGCAGGACAACGTCAAGCTCGGCCCGGGTGGTATCCGTGAAATAGAATTCATTGCGCAGGCATTTCAGCTGGTACGTGGCGGTCGTCAGCCGATATTGCAACAGCGGGGCGTGCTGGATGTGCTGGATGCGCTTGCGGTGCTCGGTTACCTGCCTGC
>DMKK01000246.1 GCA_003454335.1 Gammaproteobacteria bacterium
TTGTTGGTCCAGTCCATTTCGGAGACATGCACCAGGCCTTCAACACCTTCTTCAATCTCGACAAAACAGCCATAATCAGCAATATTTGTGATCTTGCCGAACAGGCGTGAACTGGCCGGATAGCGCCTTGCCAGATCTGCCCATGGATCCTGGCCGAGTTGCTTCATACCCAGAGAAACGCGATTACGTTCCCGGTCAAACTTGAGCACCTTGACATCAATCTCTGCACCCACCTCAACAATCTCGGACGGATGCTTGACGCGCTTCCACGCCATATCGGTAATGTGGAGCAAGCCGTCGATGCCACCGAGATCAACAAACACACCGTAGTCGGTGAGGTTCTTGACGATACCCTTGACGGTAATACCTTCCTGTAAACTTTCGAGCAGTGCCTCGCGTTCAGCACTGAATTCTGTTTCTACCACGGCACGGCGTGAGACCACGACGTTATTGCGGCGCTGGTCAAGCTTGATGACCTTGAATTCGAGTTCCTTGCCTTCCAGGAAAACCGGATCACGTACCGGCCGTACATCTACCAGAGACCCCGGCAGGAATGCGCGAATCTCTTCAATATCAACGGTAAAACCACCCTTGACCTTGCCACTGATAATTCCCTTGACGATGTCCTCGTTTTCAAACGCCTTTTCAAGACGACGCCAGACCTCATCACGTTTTGCTTTTTCTCGGGATAGCTTGGTTTCACCAAAACCATCTTCAATGGCTTCCAGGGAAACTTCTACTTCATCACCAACCTCAACTTCAATTTCACCGGCGGTGTTCTTGAATTCTTCGATCGGAATGACACCTTCGGACTTGAGTCCGGCATGTACAATCACACTATCTGATTGAATATCAACAACTGTCCCGGTTACTACAGCGCCTCGACGCAGTTCCTGGTTAACGAGGCTTTCTTCAAACATCTCAGCAAAACTTTGGGTCATGGGAAACATATCCTACGGACTTTCAAGTACAGTCCATTTTTCAATAGCCACCGAATCTGGCGATGCGGCAGGTCAGGTTAAAAAAGGGTCAGGGCAACGGCCCGGACCAGGCGAAAAAAATATTATACGTGTATCTGCTTAATTGTACAGGGTTTTTCACAACACATCGTGAACTGCCTGCAACACCTGCTGCAGGGTACGGGCCTCATCCTGGTCACTGTTATCCACTATCATGGCATCCCCTGCGGGCATTAAGGGTGACGCCTTGCGTGAAGCATCACGCTGATCCCGCGCCTCAACCTCCCTGACCAACTCCTTCAGGTCAACCAATATCCCTTTATTTTTCAATTGGTTATACCTTCTCATGGCACGCACTTCCGGGCGCGCCGTCAGGAACAGTTTAAGCGCGGCATCCGGAAACACCACGGTTCCCATGTCTCTGCCGTCGGCGATCAGCCCCGGTGGCTGACGATAGTGCCGCTGCCAGGCCAGCAGCGCCTTGCGTACCGCCGGCAAGGCCGCCGTTTTTGAGGCCGCCTCCGCACACTTTTCCGTACGCAACGCCTGCCCGACGTCGACACCGTCCAGCATGATGGCTGGATTATCCGGTGTTGGTAACTGATAGCTGTCACTCAAGCGGGCTGCCAGTTGCACCAGTGCGGCGGCGTCATCCAGTGGCAGCGCCTGCTGCAGGGCAGCGTAGGCCAGCAGTCGGTACAGTGCGCCACTGTCAAGATGATGCCAGCCAAGTTCACCGGCCAGATACTGGCTGATGGTGCCCTTGCCCGAACCACTGGGACCGTCGATGGTAATGACTGGCGCTGTAGTGCTGGAATGGTTACTGGATGATGGCATAGCTATTTAGTTTCCATCCGTAAGAGAATAACTCTCGCCAAGATGCAAAGTTAAAAACCATCTATTGTCAAAAAGCATATTAATATCTCTTCCTTGGCGTCTTTGCATCTTGGCGAGAGAAATATTATTTACGGGTATTGATACCGAGCCCCGCCCTGCCCGCCTGCTCGACAAAGCCGGGAAAGGATGTATTTACGTTGGTACAGTTATTGATTTCGATGTTACCGCTTGCCCGCAATGCCGCCATGGAAAACGCCATCGCAATGCGGTGGTCACCATGACTGTCGACACACCCGGCACCCACCGGACCGCCCTCGATAATCATGCCATCCGCTGTTGCCTGCGCATTGACACCCAGCGACTGCAGGCCATCGGCCATGACCTGGATACGATCGCTCTCCTTAACGCGCAATTCCTCGGCCCCCGTTAGCACGGTACGTCCCTGCGCACAGGCAGCGGCCACAAAAATCACCGGAAACTCGTCAATGGCCAGTGGCACCAGTTCGGGTGGTATTTCAATACCGTTTAATTGCGCGGACTTCACCCGCAAGTCTGCAACCGGTTCACCACCCACATCCTGTTCATTCATGACAGTAATATCAGCGCCCATGCGTCGCAGGATATCGATAATGCCGGTCCGTGTCGGGTTCATCCCGACATGTTCAAGCATAAGTTCGGACCCCGGCGCAATACTGGCACCCACCAGGAAAAATGCCGCCGATGAAATATCGGCAGGTATGTCGATAGCGATGCCACGCAACACACCGCCACCTTCAAGGCAGACGCGGTTACCCTTGCGCTGCACCGCATAACCCATGCCGGTCAACATGCGTTCGGTGTGGTCACGGGTCGGTGCCGGCTCGGACACGCAAGTCCTGCCACTGGCATACAGACCGGCCAGCAGGAGGCTGGATTTCACCTGGGCACTGGCAACCGGCATCATATAATCAATACCGGACAGATTGGCACTGCCATAAATCTGCAAGGGCGCCGTTCCGGTTGCCGTTGCGTCAATACGCGCGCCCATTGTCGTCAGCGGTCCAACCACCCTTTTCATCGGACGACCCGAGAGCGAGGCATCACCGGTCAGGGTAATATCAAAGGCCTGCCCTGCCAGCAGACCGGACATCAGCCGCATGGAGGTACCGGAATTACCCAGGTACAACGCGTCAGCCGGTGCTTTCAATCCGTGCAGCCCGACACCCTGGATACGCACCCTGCCCGCGTCCGGCCCCTCGATCTGTACACCCATGGCACGAAAGGCCGACAGGGTTGCCAGACTGTCTTCCCCTTCCAGGAAACCGCTCACTCCGGTTTCACCCTCTGCCAGTGATCCCAGCATAATGGAACGGTGAGAAATCGATTTGTCACCCGGCACCCGCAAGCGGCCCGTGAGCGCACCGCCCGGATTCACAATAAAACGCAGCTCGTCATTCTTGGACATCGGAATTTCCATACATAAAAAAACTACTTATCAACATAACGGTCCCGCGCATCTCTGGCCGAGGTAAACAACTCCAGCAACTGCTGTCCGTCACGGTTCTGTATCGCCTCGGTCAGCTCCTGCAAATCAGCAACGAAATGCTCGATCATCAACTGGATGGCGTCGCCGTTGGCCAGACAGATATCACGCCACATTACCGGGTCACTGGATGCAATCCGGGTAAAATCCCGAAACCCGCCGGCAGCATACTCGAACACTTCGCCCTCATCACCCAGCCTGACCAGGCTTTCCACCAGCGTGTAGGCCAGCACATGTGGCAGGTGACTGGTCGCTGCCAGCACCGCATCATGATGTACCGGGTCCATTTCCACGACTTCTGCACCGGCGGCTTCCCACATATCCCGTACCCGGGCGGTCGCCTGGATATCGGTTTCCGGCAACGGCGTTAGGATAACGCGACGGTCCTTGTACAGACCGGCAAAGGATGCCTCGACACCACTCTGCTCGGTGCCGGCAATCGGGTGTCCCGGGACAAACGCTGCCGGCAAACCATCAAATGCCTGTCTTGCCGCATCAATAACGCCACCCTTGGCACTGCCGGCATCTGTCAACACCGCATGCGGGGAAAGATGCCCCCTGATGGCGTTGAACACAGCGGCCATGGCGCCCAGCGGTACCGACACCAGCACCATATCGGCCCCGGCAACGGCCCTGGCCAGGTCTGTTTCATAGCGGTCGATAACACCCAGGTCGACCGCCGTTTGCAGGTTTGCCGGGTTGCGGCCGGCACCCACTACTTCCCGGCAGGCACCGGCTGCACGCAACGCCCGCGCCAGCGAGCCACCGATGAGACCAACACCAATCACGCAGAGACGTTCAATCATGCCAGCACCCGCTCCAGCGCGGCCAGCAGACGTGCATTCTCATCGGCACGTCCGACGGTCACGCGCAGGTACTCCGGCATCCCGTAATTTGCGACCGGACGTACGATAATGCCTTGTTGCAACAGGGCCTCATAGCATTCCAGACCCCGCTCGACATTTACCGCCACAAAGTTCCCTGCTGATTCTATGTATGCAAGGCCGAGCTTTCGAAAGCCCGACACCAGTTGTTCCATCCCTTCCCGGTTACGGGCGATGCTTCGCTGCAAATGTTCAACATCATCGAGGGCGGCAACTGCCGCCGCCTGCGCCACCATATTCACATTGAAAGGCTGCCGCACCCGGTTAAGCAGACTGGCAACATCCGGGTGTGACAGCGCATAGCCGACCCGCAAACCGGCCAGTCCATACGCCTTGGAAAACGTCCGTGTCACAATCAGATTGGGATAGCACTCCAGCCAGGTGGATGTGTCCGGGTATGACGGCTTGTCGACATACTCAAAATACGCTTCATCAACGACGACCATGACATGGGCGGGCAAATTCGAGATAAAAGTTTCCAGCGCCGCGCTTTCCAGCCAGGTCCCGGTCGGGTTGTTGGGGTTGGCAATAAAGACCAGCCGGGTATCCGGCCCGACCAGGTCATTCATGGCATCCAGGTCATGTCCGTATGCAGGTCCCCTGCTACCATCATGTGCCGGTGCAATACGTGCTTTCGCCCCCAGCGCCTGCACGGCAATCGGATAGACAGCAAAGGCATACTGGGAAAACACGGCCTCGTGTGCTGGCGTCAGGAACACCCGGGCAATAATATCCAGCACATCGTTGGAGCCGTTACCCAGGGTAACGCAGTCCCGGGCCAGCTGATGTTTCCCGGCCAGCTTCCCTGCCAGCAGCCAGGCGCTGCCTTCCGGATAACGGGAAAGGTCCTGCAAAACTTCCCTGGCAGCGGCCAGCGCCAGCGGGCCGGGGCCAAACGGGTTTTCGTTTGACGCCAGCTTGATAGCATTGCTGATACCGTATTCACGCTCCAGTTCGGCAACCGGTTTACCGGGCAAATAGGGCTGCAGGGCCTGTACGCCGGGTGCAACAAGATCAAGAAAACGATTAGCTACAGATGACATGGTTTCTCGCAACGACCCGTGCGTATCTAGATTACCGCTTTCGGGTATGAACCCAGCACCTTCACTGCAAACGCTCTCCCTTCAAGCGCAGCAAGTGCAGCCGCAAGCCCGGCATCATCACGGTGTCCGTTCACATCTATATAAAACACGTACTCCCACAGCGCCTGCCGTGAGGGGCGTGATTCAATACGCGTCATACTGATCTTGTGCTGTGCAATCGGCTGCAACAGTTCGGACAGGGCTCCCGGCTTGTTATTTACCGAAACCAGCAGTGATGTCTTGTCATGGCCACTGGGCGGGACTGCCTGTGAGCCGATGACCAGAAAGCGGGTGGTATTGTCCGGTTGGTCTTCAATATTTTGTGCGACAGCGACAAGTCCGTACAACTCTGCCGCCGTATCACTGGCAATCGCTGCAACCGTGTGATCTTCACTGGCCAGACGGGCAGCCTCGGCATTACTGCCCACAGCAACATGTTCGGCACCCGGGAGATTCGCCTCAAGCCAGCCACGACACTGTGCCAGTGCCTGTTGATGCGCCAGTACGCGGGCAATTTTCACATCACCGCGCTTTACCAGCAGGTGGTGATGGATGCGCAACTCGACCTCACCGCAAATACTGAGCGCGGACTGCTGGAAAAGATCCAGCGTATGACTGATGACGCCTTCAGTGGAATTCTCCACCGGTACCACACCATAGTCAGCGGCCCCGGCCGCAACCTCGCGAAAGACATCATCGAGGCTGTCCAGCGCCAGTGTTGTTACTGCGTGGCCAAATTGTTTCAGTGCAGCCGCCTGGGTAAACGTCCCTTCCGGCCCAAGGTAAGCAACACTCAGTGGTTTTTCCAGCGCCAGGCAGGCTGACATAATCTCCCGGAACAGGCGCACCATGGTCTCGTCCGGCATGGGCCCGGCATTACGCTCACTGATACGGCGTAAAATCTGCGCTTCCCTTTCCGGCCGGTAAAACTGTGGATCTTCACCCTGATCCAGCTTGACCGTGGCGACTTCCCTGGCGCATTCTGCGCGGGCATTTATCAGTGTCTGGATCTGTTCATCCAGCGCATCGATTCTGCCACGCAAATCTTCAAGTTGCTCAGCACTCATTGGTTATATATCTGGTATCTGTTCAGAAAGAATTTCTCTCGCAAAGACGCCAGGATCGCAAAGTAATAACTGACTTTCATCAAAAGCATACAAAAAGTCTTTCTTGGCGTCTTTGCGTCCTGGCCCGAAAAATTACAGCGTTTATGAATAGAACCTGACTACAGCGCCCTGACATTCAGCACACCTTTGATCCCGGCCATATGTTCCAGGCAGGCCGGTTTCACCTCAGAATCCACATCAACCAGCGTGCAGGCCAGATCATCGCGTGACTTGTTCAGCATGTCCTTGATATTGAGCCCGGCATCCGCCATGCAGGTGGATATCTGACCCAGCATATTCGGGACATTTTCATTCACAATGGCCAGCCGAAAACCGCCAGTACGCGGCATCTGCATTTCCGGAAAATTGACCGAATTCCTGATATTGCCGTTTTCAAGAAAGTCCCGAACCTGCTCCACGACCATCACGGCACAGTTTTCTTCCGCCTGCTGCGTGGAGGCCCCCAGGTGCGGCAGGGTGATGACTCGCGGGTGATTCTTCAGCAGGTTGTTCGGAAAATCGCACACATAGGCATACACCTTGCCTGCGTCAATTGCAGCAACCACGGCGTCATCATCAACGACGCCTTTACGGGAGAAATTCAGGATAATGGCCTTGTCCCGGAGCAGTTTGACACGTTCAGCATTAATCATGCCGCGTGTCGCATCAACCAGCGGCACGTGAAAAGTAACGTAATCCACATGCGTCAGCAGTTCCTCGATACTGGATGCCTGACGTACATCAGATGACATTTCCCAGGCACGTTTCACGGTAATTCCCGGATCGAATCCAATCACGTTCATGCCTTGCGCCAGCGCACCATTGGCAACCTGTACGCCAATCGCACCCAGACCGACAACACCCAGCGTCTTGCCCGGCAGTTCAAAACCGACAAACTGTTTCTTGCCTGCCTCCACCGCCTTGCTGATAGCATCGTCGTCACCTTCCAGTGAGCGGGAATAATCCCAGGCCTGGCACAGATTACGTGAAGCCATCAGCATCCCGGCAATCACCAGTTCCTTTACGGCATTGGCGTTCGCACCAGGCGCATTGAATACCGGGATACCTGCCTTGCTCATGAGATCCACAGGGATATTGTTGACACCGGAACCGGCACGACCAATCGCCTTGACCGTTACCGGTACTGCCATGTCATGCATTTTAAAAGAGCGCAGCAGGATCGCATCCGGGTGCTGTATTTCGGAAGCAACTTCGTAGGACTCACGTGGAAAACGTTCCAGTCCTGCAGGTGAAATATTGTTCAATGTAAGAATTTTGTGCATTGTGATCCTTGTCACGCGGTAACTGGTTAAATATTAATGGTGTAACTTACCCGTGGGTGCGTTCAAACTCGCCCATAAAGTCGATTAGCGCAGCAACGCCTGCGGCCGGCATGGCGTTATAGATACTGGCCCGCATGCCGCCTACAGAACGATGACCTTTCAGGTTCAGCAATCCTGCGGTCTTTGCCTGCGCAAGAAATTCACTGTCGAGGTCTGCATCGGCCAGCGTAAACGGTACATTCATCCAGGAGTGGCATTCGACATCAACCGGACTGTTATAGAAAGCAGACCCGGCCACTGCAGCATACAAATGCCCTGCCTTGCGCCGGTTTATTTCCGCCATGGCGTCCAGTCCGCCCTGCTGTTTCAGCCAGCCGAACACCAGCCCCGCAAGATACCAGCCATAGGTAGGCGGCGTATTCAGCATGGAACCATTGTCGGCATGCAGTTTGTAATCATACATGGACGGCGTCCCGGCCAGCGTGTCACCGATCAGGTCATCACGCACTATTACGACAGTCAGGCCGGCCGGTCCGATATTCTTTTGCGCACCGGCGTAGATCACACCATAGCGTGAAACATCGATTGGCCGCGACAGGATGGTCGATGACATGTCCGCCACCAGCGGCACATCCCCCGTATCCGGCACCCAGTGAAACTCGACCCCCCCGATGGTTTCATTCGGGGTGTAATGCACATAGGCGGCATCCGGGTTTAACTGCCATGATTCAAAAGCGGGAATAGTGGTGAAACGACTGTCCTCGGCAGAAGCCGCGACATTCACCTCACAAAAGCGCCCGGCTTCCGCAATGGCCTTTTTTGACCAGGCGCCGGTATTGATATAGTCGGCCTGCTGCTTGCCACGTAACAGGTTCAGCGGCACCATCGCAAACTGGCTGGTCGCACCGCCCTGCAAAAACAACACGCGGTAGTTATCCGGGATCGTCAGCAGTTCGCGCAGATCTGCTTCCGCCTGCTCGGCAATTGACAGAAATTCCTTGCCGCGGTGACTCATCTCCATCACCGACATACCGCTACCATGCCAGTCCAGCAGTTCATCGCGCGCCTGCTCCAGCACCGCTTTGGGCAACACTGCGGGGCCTGCACTGAAGTTATAGATAGCAGACATATGACAACCTATTCCTGACCGGTTTCCGGATCAGTCTCGCCCTGCGCGGCAGGGTCCTGGACCGACTCTTCAGTTTCTTCATCACCTTTATCCTCTACAATTCTTTCTATACCAACCAGGTTTTCACCCTTCGTCAGCTTGATCAGGCGCACACCCTGCGTGTTCCTGCTCATGACAGAAATCTCGTTGACACGGGTGCGCACCAGCGTGCCGCCGCCACTGATCAGCATCACCTGATCATTATCATCGGCCGGCACGGCACCCACCACCGGGCCATTCCTGTCGGTCACCTGGATGGCAATCACACCCTGACCACCGCGCCCGTAAACCGGATAATCTTCCGCCGCAGTGCGCTTGCCGTAACCATTTTCGGTCGCCGTCAGTACCGGGCTGTCACTCGCGATAATCAGGGAGATCACGCAGTTGCCCGACGGCAATTTAATCCCGCGCACACCGCAGGCCGTACGACCCAT
>DMKK01000189.1:0-1336 GCA_003454335.1 Gammaproteobacteria bacterium
GCCGTCTGCTCCGGATACGTCCGAGGTACTGTCGTTGCCGTCTGCTCCGGATACGTCCGAAGCACTGTCGTTGCCGTCTGCTCCGGGTGAGTCCAATGCACTGCCTTTGCCGTCAGCAGCGGGTACGACCGAGGACCTCCCGCTACCGCCTCCACCGGGTGGGGTTGCCACCGTCACTAACGGGGGTGACGGGGCGCGGGCCTTCATTTACGCATTGCGGTCCGACGGCGCCGAGCCCGATGCGGACGTGGTTTTTACCGAGGCAGAGCGCATGCAGGGTGAGGGCAATCTGGAGGATGCCTACCTGCTGTATCGCTTTGCTGCACGCCACGGTCAGGTGCAAGCGGCGATGATGCTTGGGACCCAGGCCGATCCGGCTTTCCATACCGAGGTGACCAGTTATTTGCCAGAGGCGGACCCCGGTCAGGCCTACAAATGGTATAGCGTGGCGCTGGCTGCCGGCAACGATGCGGCTGCACCGCGATTGCAGGACCTGCACAAGCACGTACAACAGGCCGCTATGGACGGCGACGAGCAGGCCCGGCGCCTGTTGCTGCAATGGCGATGATTCCCGGGGAATTGTGATTATGAAAAAACTATTACTTGCACTCATTTTCGTTATGACGCCATTGTCGGGGATGGCTGCCGGGCCGGTCGCTGGCGGTGACAGGCCGCTGCTGATGGCGGGCAAACACAGTCTTTACCAACGGGTGCTATCCGTGCCCGGTGCCCGGATGGCCAGCGAACCGGGCGGGCAGGCACGCACGGCGGTGGTGCCTTTTACCGCCTATTACGTCTATGCGCGTCGGGAGCAGGGCGGCAAGGAGTGGCTCGAGCTTGGTATTGATCGACACGGCAGCCGCGCGGGCTGGTTGCCCGGCGCCGATTGCATCGAGTGGAACCATGGGCTGACGGCCGCCTTTCGCGACCCGGCTGGTCATGACCGGGTGCTGCTTTTCAGAGACAGCGCTTCCCTGCGCCAGCTTGCCGGGCAGTCCGATCTGACGGCGTATGAACGGCTCTACAGTGAGGCGGTGCAGGGGCAACTGTCCGCGGATTCGCCAGTGGTTGCCATGCAGCCGTCCGGTCACATCGACATTCGGGAAGATTTCTACCTGGTGCCGATTCACCGCCACGAGGACGTCTACCTGGGGAGTGAGAAAGCGCGCCTGTTGCAGGTGTCGAGCGTTCCCCTGGCCAGCAAGACAGGTAGTGCCGGCGCACAGGCCTATACCGCGGGAGTGGTATTTGTCATCGACTCCACCCTGTCCATGCAACCCTACATCGAGCGTACGCAGGAAGCGGTGACTACGATCTTTGCCAGCCTGAATAAAGC
>DMKK01000189.1:1412-6897 GCA_003454335.1 Gammaproteobacteria bacterium
ACCTATGTCGACCTGGATGATGGGCGCGATGCCGCCGGCTTTTTCTCCCGCCTGGAATCGCTGCGTGACGCCAGTGTCTCGAGCCAGGACTTCACCGAGGACGCCTATGCCGGTGTGAGTCAGGCGATCGAGGCGGTCAATTGGGCGGGTCACGATGCCCGCTATATCGTACTGGTGACCGATGCCGGTGCACGCGACGCCGATGACCCGCTTTCCAGTACAGGCCTTGATGCCGAACGCCTGCGGCAAATGGCCCAGGAACAGGGTATCGCCATTTTCGTGCTGCATTTGCTGACGGCGGCCACCATGCCGGATCAGGCAGCGGATGCTGAACAGTATCGCCGGCTGGCGGACTTTCCGGGCATTGGCAGCCTCTACTATGGTGTGCCCACGGGCGATGTCGAGGAATTTGGCAAGGTGCTGGATGCCCTGGCTGGCCAGATTGCCGGGCAGGTACAGAGGGCTTCCACGGACAATGAAGCGCCTGCGCCGCTGGCGGCAACTGACAATGCGCAGCTGACAGAGCTGCAGGCCAGGGTGGAGAAGCTGGGTTATGCGCTGCGCATGCAGTACCTGCAGAAGACCGAGGGCGGCGAGCTGCCCAGTGTGTTCGATGCCTGGTTGCTGGACCGCGACTTCCACGATCCGGCTCGTGCCACCCTTGATGTGCGCGTGCTGCTAAGCCGTGATCAGCTTTCAGACCTGAGTGACGTGCTCACGCAAGTGCTGGAAGCGGCAGAAGACGGAGTGCTGTCACCACAGAATTTTCTCAGCGAATTGCAGAGCCTCGCGGCAACGGCAACACGTGATCCCGAGCGGCTGGGAGCCACCACGACTACCACGGCGGGTGCGGGCAACAGCCTGGCGGACCTGGGGTTTATGCGTGAGTACATCGAGGATCTGCCCTATACCGGTGAAGTGATGGGCCTGTCGCTGGATGACTGGCAGAGCTGGTCCACCCGGCAGCAGCTTGCCTTTCTCAATCGCCTTGAGGAGAAGGTCAGCTATTACCGTGCGCTGCATGACCACACCGACCTTTGGGTCAGTCTGGACGGCGGACCGGTCAACGGTGATTCCGTCTACCCGATTGAGCTGAAGCAGCTGCCATGATGGCGGCGGGTCTTTGCACGTCGTGAGTGCCAGAACCGTGGCGACTGGCTCCGGCCACTATCCCATTTATTTGCTGCATGACGTGGTCAAGAAGCGTGAGGCCAAGGGGGTGGCTTTTCGACTCAAGGTGCCGAGTCTGCGGATTGACCGGGGCGAGAAGATTGCTCTGATCGGTGAGTCGGGCAGTGGCAAGTCGACGCTGCTGGATATGCTCGCCTTCGTTCTGCAGCCTTCAGCTGTCGGCGCCTTTCGCTTTCGTCCCGAGGAGGGGGAAGACGCCCTCGATCTGGACGCCAGCTGGCAGCGTGGCAATCTCAACATACTGGGCGATATGCGCAAGCGGCATATTGGTTATGTGATGCAGACCGGCGGCCTGCTGCCCTACCTGTCGGTACACGACAACATCAACCTCTCTCGCAGCGTGCTCGGCCTGCGGCTGGACGGGACGGTCGAGCACCTCGCCGAGATGCTGGGCATTGCCGACCAGCTGAAGAAACGGCCGGATGCACTGTCCACGGGTGAACGGCAACGAGTGGCCATTGGCCGCGCGCTGGCTCACCGGCCCGCGATTGTGATTGCGGATGAACCCACTGCTTCGCTGGATCCGTACGCGGCGCAGAATGTCATGTCGTTGTTTCTCGGGCTGGCGGATGAATTCAACAGCACGGTGATTCTGGCCAGCCATGCCTGGTACCACATCAAGTCGCTCGGCTTGCGTCGACTGGCCCACAGAACCACGCGCTCCAAGGGCAGCAAACTGACCGAAACCGTGGTGAGTGGCTAGTGCTCTATCAAGGTAATAATTACGGGTTCAGCGTCTCATGATCAGAAACCTGTTCAAGATCTTGCGCCTGGCAACCCGCGACTACCTGTACGAGTGGCAGATGTCGTTGTGTTTCGTGCTCGGACTGGCAGCGGTGCTCGGACCCTTGCTGGTACTGTTCGGACTCAAGTTCGGCATTGTGGGTGCCATGATGGATCAGCTGATCGAGGATCCCGGCAATCACGAGATCCGTCCTGTCGGGAGTGGCCATTACGACCGGGCCTGGCTGGAGAGCGTCCGTGAGCAACCGGAGGTTGCCTTCCTGGTGCCGCGTACCCGCAGTATTGCGGCGACCATCGAGTTGGCCAGTGAGCACTCATCGCGCATTGTGTCGGTAGAACTGATTGCTTCCGCCAGTGGCGATCCACTGCTGGCGTCGGATACACCGTTGCCGGAAGGTCTCACCCGGGTGGTGATATCGAGGAGGACCGCTGACAAGCTGGCGGTCAAACCGGGTGATGTGCTGGACGGCAGTCTTGCCCGGCGCTATCGCGGTCAGCAGGAACGGGTACATCTGGATTTGACGGTCGCGGCGGTCGCGCCGGAGCAAGCATTCTCGCGTGACGGTGCCTTTGTCTCGGTGCAGCTGCTTGAAGCGCTGGAGGATTTCCGTGACGGGCGCGCGGTGCCTGAACTTGACTGGCGCGGGACGCAGGCGGATGCCGAACGCAGTTATCCGGGGTTCCGGCTCTACGCACGTTCCATTCATGACGTGGCGGGTCTGCGTGACGCGTTTGCAGATGTTGGCGTTGACGTGCACACCCGCGTAGCCGAGATTGAACTGGTGCAACGCATGGATCGCAACCTGACTGTCATCTACTGGGTGATTGCCGGGATTGGCCTGGTGGGCGTCTCGCTTTCACTGGGCGCCAGCCTGTGGGCTAATGTTGACCGCAAACGCAAGCAGCTGTCGGTGCTGCGCCTGGTGGGATACCGCACCAGAGATATCGTCTGGTTTCCCATAGTGCAGGCGCTGTTCACCGCTATTCTGGGCTGGGCGCTGGCATTGTCCATCTATTTTGCGACGGCCAGGGTGATTAATGTCATGATGGCCGCGCAAGTGGAAGCGGGGCAGCAAGTCTGCCTGTTATTGGAGGTTCACTATGCTATCGCGCTGGCGCTGACCTGCGGCGCCGCTGTTATTGCAGCGGGCCTGGCGGGTATGCGTTCGGCACGTATTGAACCCTCCGAGGGCTTGCGCGAACTGTGACAGCTGCAAGGGTGCGAGCCTTCATGATTTACGTGAAAATGACTGAACGGGGATATATCGGGAATGACTTCGTTTTGTCACCAACTATCTTGATCAATACAGAGTGACTTCTATGTATCAACAGCAATCGGCTTTCGATGAATCAATGGCGCTTATAGACGCTGCAAACAGTGAAGATCCGAACCGGGAGACGGCCGACGGCAAGGACTGGCCGAAAGAGCTCCTTTATTCCCACCGTATGTCCGATATGCTGCAACGCTATGCGCCCGAAGCCGATGAGGCGATGCAGTTGGCGATTCGTGCGCAGCATATCCAGCGCTGGAAATCCCGTCGTGACGCCTATCCGATGGATCGTATCGGCTATCTGCAATGGCGCAAGGATCTCTATAAAATCCAGGCACAAACCGCGGCCGATTTACTGGCGCAGGCGGGCTACGGTGAAGACACCATCAGCCGGGTCAAACAGGCAGTAGCCAAGCAGAAGATAAAGGAAAACCCGGACACACAGCTGCTGGAAGACGTGACCGGCCTGGTGTTCATCGAACACTACATGCAGGCGTTCGCCGACAAACATCCTGAATACGACGAGGAAAAGTGGCTGGATATTATCCGCAAGACCTGGAAGAAAATGTCCGGGCGGGCGCAGCAATTCGCGCTCTCGGGCAGCATCAGGCTCCCCGAACCCCTGGTCCCCCTTATCCAGCAAGCAGTCGCTGGTGACTGATACGATTCAAGGTGGCGGCTATAAATGCAAAGCCCCCCTGAAGGATGACCTTCAACAAATTGTGCAGATAACCGATAACTGAATGAAGCAACACCAGGAGTCCTGTCGGACTTAGGCAATCATGGAAAAATCAGTTCATATCACCTGTCCAAAGTGCGGCCACATGATAAAGGGCCGCTTATGGCGTTGTCCCGAATGTGGCGGTGCCGGCAGCAGCGACAAACCGGGGAGGGGCGAAAAGTCCCATCAGAACCCCTGGGCCAGGCTCCTTGCTGTCTTGAGAGCAAGAATAAAGAAGGTGGCATAACCTCTTCACCGCGCTGGGCCTCTGAAATGCAGGGGTCACCCGTAAGGTGGCCAGTACGTCACCTTGCTTCTCCGTCTGGTATTTTTATAAGCAAATGCTCCACTGGCTAAAGCCAGCGGGGTATTCACATCCGGTCTTCAACCCTTGTTATCATTAAGCATGCGAAATCTTGTTGCTTCCTTGTTGGTCGTGGCCGGTTTGTTCGGCGTGGTATGGTGTGGCTGGCTGGTGTATCAGGATGCGATGGGCTATGAACAGGCCAGTGCCGCCCTGGCCGAGCGCATGACGCTGGGGCATGGCATTCTGGACCGGCTGGAGCTGTGGGTGACGGGACACAATGAGCTGATGCCGCTGGAGCAACAGCGCGTGCGATTCGAACAACACGGTCTGGATGCGCTGACTGGATTTCTTGGGTTGTCGCTGCTGAGTTTGCTGGTCGCACGCTTTGTGGCGCAGGCCGAGGCGATCTTTCTGCTCACGCTGTTGGCAATCTCACTGGTTGCGCTGATCGTGGGGGTGTTTACGCCGGCGATGATGATACAGGCAACCAGGGAGATTCCGCTGACCGGTGGCGAGATGGTGTTCTATTACAAGGCAAAGGGGATTTTTACCACGATCACCACGCTCTTGTCGGAGCAGGGTAACTATCTGGTGGGCCTGCCGCTGCTGCTCTTCAGTCTGGTGTTGCCGGTGGTGAAGACGCTGATCATGCTACTGGTCGTGGTGTGGCGTCACCATCTGTCGATCCGCGCACTGAAGATGATCCAGAAGCTTGGCAAGTGGTCGATGACGGATGTCTTCGTGATTGCCTTTCTGCTCGCCTTCTTTGCAGGTAACAGCGATGAGTTTCTGAAGGCACAACTGTTGCCGGGGATCTATCTGTTTTTGCTCTATGCACTGCTGTCGATATGGATATCAGGCCGTCTGATGGGGCGGCTGATCACGCTGGAGCAACGTTGATTGCCGTATTGGAACAGGACGCGATTAATCTTCGCGATACGGCCGTGTCGTTCCAGGGAGCGATACGGCCAGGGTGTGTTTCTTTTCGGTAAGAGTGACTTGCGGATAATGCCGGACTTTCGGTGCTAAATGTCAGACGCAGTGTTAATCAGCAGCGTCCCTTTTTTGCCTGGCCGGGTGGGCAGAAGTGAGAGCCGGTTAGAAAGCGAAGCCGCGCTGGATAACGCGGCTTCGCTGCGGGTAGTGGAAACGGGGTTGCCCCCTTTTCCTGTGGTTTAGCGGCCGCCGCCCATGCCGAAGCCGGAACCGCTGCCGCTGTTATTGCCGGGGCCGTAGCCTTGGCGACCACCG
>DMKK01000228.1 GCA_003454335.1 Gammaproteobacteria bacterium
CGCACAAGCACGGCTCCAGTCAGACGGCACCCTACAGGGGTTTAAGCTGCGAGTGCGTAGTTGTCGTCGTTGGCAACTAATAGTTTGCAGATGGATTTACGAGGTATCCTGCACCTCGGCATGCACCTCAGGTTTTGTAACCCACGTCGAAGCCAGGTCGCCCCCAAGAGACAGTACTAAGATAGCACAGAACGGCAGAAGTTCCTTCCCCGCTTGAATTTTCCGGATAAGCCACCATTAAATTCAGGAAGGCATGGATGTATCATGCCATTCAGACAACCGTATAACCGAATCCTGGAAGGTAACCCGCTATGATGCGAATTCTGCTCTTTTTGGCCACTAATGCCGCCATTCTGGTCCTGATCAGTATTGTTTTTCAGTTGTTTGGTATTGAAGGCATCCTGGCCGAAAATGGCGTGGATCTGAACCTGCAGGCCCTGCTGGTGATGTCGGCAGTGATTGGATTTGGCGGGTCTTTTATATCGCTGGCGATGTCTAAATTCCTGGCGAAGCGTTCCATGGGTGTGAAGATTATTGAGCAGCCGGCCAACAGTTCCGAGCAGTGGCTGGTTAGCACGGTAAAGCGCCAGGCGGAGCAGGCAGGTATTGGCATGCCCGAAGTCGGTATCTTTGATTCACCAGAACCCAATGCCTTCGCAACCGGCATGAGTCGCAATAATGCACTGGTAGCTGTCAGCGCCGGTTTGTTGCAAAACATGGATGCTGACGAGGTGGAGGCGGTACTCGGCCATGAAATCACCCATGTCAGTAACGGTGACATGGTCACGATGGGGCTGATTCAGGGGGTCATCAATACCTTTGTTATCTTCCTGTCACGGGTGATCGGCCATGTGGTTGACCGTGTGGTGTTCAAGACGGAGCGTGGCTATGGGCCAGCCTATTACATTACTTCTATTGTTGCCCAGATATTGCTATCAATCCTGGCCTCGATGATTGTGATGTGGTTTTCACGCCGGCGTGAATTCCGGGCCGATGCCGGTGGTGCATCCCTGGCCGGTCGCAACAAGATGGTTGCGGCCCTGCAGGCCCTGCAAAGGGGGAGTGAGCCACATGATTTGCCGGGTGAATTTGCAGCCTTTGGTATTTCCGGCGGGCTGGGAACCGGTATCAAGAAACTCTTTATGAGTCATCCGCCGCTGGATGAAAGGATTGCTGCCCTGCGGGCGGCTAGCTGATACGCGGGACCAGTGCGGGTTCATCGGGAAACAGGGTGCGCAGGTCCTCATGCGAGAGGGCTTCTTCTTTCTCCTCGAAGCGCTGCCAGATGGCCTGCCAGCGGTCGTCGGTAAAATAAAACCCGATCGGCAGGATGCAGACCGGTTCGCCACGGTAATCGGTAATGACGCGGGGTTCTGTCAGTTTTCCCTTCATAACAAAGAGGTTTGATGTGAGCTTGCCCTGACAGGATATCAGGGAATCACCTATTTTAGCTCGTATTTCGGTGTATTATCGTTTGTAGCAGGTTCTCTACGATCATTATTAAACCAAGGAACCCAATATGCTGGAAACTGTACCCCTGTTTTCCGGGCTTTCAGCCGATGCACTGGCTGAAGTGGAGCAGCACGGCGCGGTAAAATCATTCAGGAAGAATGCCATCATCATCAACCAGGATGATGAAACGTACTCCCTGTACGTGATTCTGTCGGGCCGAGTGAAGGTTTTTGTCAGTGGTGAGGATGGCCGTGAAATCGTACTGAACCACCAGGGTGCCGGCGATTACTTCGGTGATCTCGCTCTGATCGACAAGCAGCCACGGGTTGCCTCGGTGATGACAACCGAGGCATCGAAATTCATGATCATCTCCCGTGACGACTTTTTGATGTGCCTGTCACGTAATCCCGAGATTGCCATTAATCTCATCAAGCCGATGACGAGTCGTATGCGCATGCTGGCGCAGAATGTCAGCAGTCTGGCGCTGATGGATGTTTATGGGCGTGTTGCCCGCACCGTGTTGCAGCAGGCGGTGGAGGTAGATGGGGAAATGGTGACGGGGAGGATTACACAGCAGGAGATCGCCGATATGGTGGGGGCATCGCGTGCCATGGTGAGCCGTATCCTTAAAGACCTGAAAGCAGGGGGGTATATCTCGGTCGACAAGAAGTGCATTACGATTCATCAGAAATTGCCCGTGCGGTGGTAATAATTTACAGATTCTTCGCATGACCTGCCTGTAGTCTACCCATGCCGTTACCGGTTAAGCCAGCCAGTGTTTGTTGGCTTTTTGTAAGGAAATAAATATTTATATTGCTTGTATTAGGGTAATCCCGTATGGCAATCCTGTCTTGTATTGCCTACACTGTATTAAAGTGCCATGCGTGGTCATTATTTTGACGACGGGCGGTGGTGGCGATAACGAATTAAAAGTCACGAAAAGTCACGAAATAACCATAAAAAACATAAAAAATGATCAAGTAAGTCACGAAACAAATGGTGGGAGACTGATGTGCACAGGTATCGGATGGACCCGGGATTGAGCTTCCTGGTTGTAACCGAGTCGGTTATATCTCCCCGAAATGAGCAGGTGGCTTACGAAACCGTTTTTTTCGTTTGTTTTATCTGTGACGTTAGCTAACAAGATTTGTATTGGGGAGATATCTTAAGATGGCTGTTATCCGGTTGGCAGGGTTGGTAATAAGCGGGATTCTTTTCTCGCTGATGTTTGCAGGTGCTGCTGTTGCGGCAGATGCCTGTCAGACCGTCGTTGGCCGCCTGGCTACCGTTGAAGGCCAGATTGAGGTCCAAAGGACAGGGGCCCCAAACTGGCAGAGCGGGGTACTGGGAGGCGATTTATGCCAGGGTGATACCGTCCGTGCCGGTGCCAGCAGCCGTGCAACCATTGCGCTGATCAACCAGGCAGTACTCCGCGTTGATCAGAACACCGCCATGCGCCTGGACAATATTACCGGGGTCACCGAAGAGCGCTCGGTGCTCAGTCTGTTGAAAGGGGCATTCCAGTCGTTTAGCCGCAAGCCGCGAGGTTTTGAGGTCAACACTCCTTACCTGAATGGTTCCATCGAAGGTACCGAGTTCGTATTCAGGGTGGAAGAGGGGCAATCAAAACTGACGGTGCTGGAAGGCACGGTCATCGCATCCAACAGCCAGGGCAATGTCTCGGTATCAGGCGGCGAGTCTGCCGTTGCGGCGCAGGGCAAGGCACCCTCCAGGAGTACCGTTGTCAGCCCCCTCGATGCCGTACAGTGGTCGTTGTATTATCCGCCGGTGTTGGCCACACAGGCCCAGGGTGGGGACCCCGAGGTGCAGGCTTCCCTGCAAAATGCAGCCACGCTGTTGTCCGTTGGCAGGGCCGATGAGGCACAGGCAAGCATTGCCGATGCCCTGAAACAGGATCCGAATGATGGCCTGGCGTACGCACTCAGCGCCGTGATCAACGTTGTGCAAAATAACAAAGACCAGGCGCTGGCCGATGGTAACCAGGCGGTGGCGCTGAGCCCTGACAGTTCGGCAGCAAAAATAGCACTGTCCTATGCCCAGCAGGCCAATTACCAGATTCCCGCGGCACGTGACACCCTGCTGCAAGCCGTTGACGAGCAGCCCGGCGCAGCACTGGCGTGGGCAAGACTCTCGGAACTGCAATTGATGCTGGGCGACCGCAAGCAGTCCCGCATCGCGGCAGACAGGGCGCTTGCCATTGCGCCAGACATGGAACGTGCCTGGGTCACCCGGGGATTTGCAGAACTTGCCGAGTTTAAAAATGCGGCAGCAATGGCTGCATTCAAGCGCGCCATCACATTGTCCTCAGCTGATCCCATGGCGCACCTTGGTCTGGGGCTTGCCAGGATAAGTGACGGCAACCTTGAAGAAGGCGGGCGTGAGATAGAAGTGGCCGTGGCGCTGGACTCGAACAACGCGTTACTGCGTGCCTACCTGGGCAAGACTTATTTCGAGGAGAAGCGGACACCACTGGATACCGAGCAGTTTGCCATTGCTAAACAGCTCGATCCCAACGACCCGACCGCCTATCTTTACGATGGTATTGCCAAGCAAACAGAAAACCGGCCGGTCGAGGCAGTGCAGGATCTGAGGCAGTCTGTCGAGTTGAATGACAACCGTGCCGT
>DMKK01000223.1 GCA_003454335.1 Gammaproteobacteria bacterium
TGTTATCACTGTACAAATAGTAAATACTTGGATGGAAGGTTTCGAAGCCACCACCGGTTATACGATCCTTTGCGAGATTGACTGCCATTTTCCACGCAACAAACCGCCCTTGTACCGAAGTATCCTGCTCCTCAGCAGTTATTGTGGACATGCGATCGTGCCATTCCTGGGGCATGATCACGGCCACTGCCCCGATAATAACAAGCATCGGTAACAGCGTAACAAGCTTGTTACGACTTTTCAGTGCAAGAAAAACACCCATCGCAACCATGCCTACCAGCGCCCCCCGAGACTGGCTACCGATGGCAGCAATACCTGTAAGGAACATCGCAACCGTTAACCCAAGACGAATCCAGTATTCCTCCGCCTGCAATTGCAAATAGCGCATCAATGGAATGATCATGATCAGCGCTAGCGCCATCTCATTATTACCCGAGATAAATGAACCAAGCGGCCCTTGTACACGGTGCGCCCCGCCGGTCACAATGGTGAAAATCCCCCCTTTTACGCCATAGAGTCCCAGCGACAAGACAATCACCCAGACCAGCCAATCCAGTTTCTGTCTGGTATTTATCAGCATCAAGGTAATATAAATCATCAACATAATCTTCCAGACCTTGCCCCACTGTTCCCACGCAGGTTCAGGAAAGAAAGAGAAAAAAGTTGTAAACAGCATCCACAGGGTAAAAACCAGCAATAGCACTGTTTCCCGGGTCCAGGGAATCCGCTTGGGCTCTTTCGAAGCAACCATCGAAATCAGTACCACGATGGCAGTAATCTGGGCAAAGGGAAAGCTGAAGGCAAAGCCATAGGTCAAACGATGGGGGTTCATCAAGCTGAGCCAGGTCCAGATATAGATACCCACATACGGCCTGGCGAACACGAAGTACAGGAAGCTGAAAAATATTAATGTGAGTGCGATATCGCGCATAATTTTCCAGCCGTTACTAGCAGGACGTCGTTCGCAAAGCGCGGTTGCAAGACAGCAGCAACGAAAATACTGGTGTGACTTCACTGGCAGAGAGATATACCCTGCTGGCGACACGCCGGGATGCTGCCGGTACCAGGCAGGTGGCTATTCTGCCGAAAACCATTTGACTCGCAGCCCCAGATTCAGATCACTCAACAGACCCTCTTGCAATTTGCGCTCAACCACCTGTTCCTGCTGCAGACCACGCTGTTTGACCTGGTACAAGCGGCCTTTACCGGGCTGTACCACGCCCGGTGATTCACCCTGCTCCAGCTTCTGCATCAGTTCCGCATAGACCTGTGCGCTGTTCTTTACACTGCGCCAGAAGAGCGTCAATTCATCATCATCCGGGGTGATTTCAGGGCTTACATGCGCAATCAGGCGACCCGTATCAATGCCGGCATCAATGTAATGCAATGTGCAGCCGATCTTTTCCGGCTCAGCATTGTAGAGCGCCCAGAAGGTGCAATCTGCACCTCGATATTCGGGTGAAAGCCCACCGTGCAGATTAACAATACCCTGCCGTCCTCTTTGCAGCAGATCGCCGCGTATCAATGACGTTCCGAAAACAGCGATAAGATCAGGATCGAGTTCGTCAGTCAGCCGTATTACATCCGGATGATTGATATGCGGCACCTCTTTAACCCGTTCCGGCTGATCAAGTACGGGGTTTCCATCATTGAAGAAAAACAGGGCCTCACGATTACCTGTATAGCGCCGACGGTCCCGCAACCACCGCCACAACTTGCGAAAGAAATTGTCCGGCCGCAAGGTCTTCAAAACCTTGCGCGCATTCCACTCACCGCCAGTCTCCTGCACAATAGCAAGGACGTCGGCAGCCTCACACAAGGCGTTGGCGACGTAGAGGTGTCGGGGCGAGCGACCGCACAGAACCAGTATCCTGAGTTTATCCATGGCTTTCTGCACTTTGAATCCGGGGTACTGGCGGCACTGGCCTGTCTGTCATATCCACCATCAGGGCATCGGCAAAGAACTTTGCAGCCCAATTTGGATATTCAAAACGGGAATAGTCGCCCCATATAGGTGATGAACCGGCAATGCCACCACGTACTGCGGCGTCAGATGCCGCCAGCTTCTGGGTGGTTTTCAGGTAGTCCAACCCTGCCCTTGCCCGGGGCCGGAAGCTTTCCTCACCGGTGACCTGGGCAAGCCGTGTCCAGTTCAGACTCATCTGCGCAAGCCCCGTGAGGCAGCAGTAACTGGCATCCGCAACCCAGCCATCCTTGTAAGTACCCGCCAACCAGCCGTCCTGCCGCTGAACATCCGCCATGGCGCGGGCGGCTACCACAGCAGCCTGCAGGTAACGTTCCTCGCCTAGCAGCACACCTGATTCCATAAATCCCCGGATCGCATAAGCAATGGTGTGAGTGAAAGGCGAACGCTCCGGAATAAAGGCATTGGAGGCAAACCATCCACTCGCTGTCCGCTGAGTCAACGCCCAGTCCAGATTGCGCCTCGCACTTGCTACCAGTTCTGCCTCCCCTGCCAGCAATCCCGTTGCCAGCAGCGCCCAGGTAGCCCGAGTGTTGTACACATGGGGCACACCGTTGTGTTCAAATTTGCGCCAGCAACCATCGTCATCCTGCTGTTGTCCGAGCCAATGGCCCGCACGGACTGCCGCCTCCAGACATTCCTCACGTCTCAGCTGCGTATAGCCGGCTACCATACCGAACATGATCTGGCCGGTATTGAAGATCACCGGCTGACTGCCTGCCTCTCCAAAGTGACCGGGAAAGGCGCCGTCAGGGAGTTGAATTGACAGCTCCCAATCAATCATACGGCCAGCGCGCTCAACCAGTTCCGGCCGTTCAAGGACAGCCGCTGCGGCAAGAAAGGTTTCGATAATATAACCCGTGGTTTCCGGGTAACCGGGCAACCAGCCATCCTCAAAACTCCAGCCGGCAGACACACCGCCGGCATCAGATTCTCCATTTCTGACGTCCTGGGCACGGCACAACCAGTCAATGGCGCCCCGCAAGTGGACCTCATGTTCCTGCCGGGACTCTGAGGCCCGCTTGAACAGGTCCCCGACAATAAGTCTTGCATGGCGCGGTTGCCAGGGACGGTAGCGGAACGGCAGGGAGGCAAATTTAGTGATATCCATCGTGTCAGTTCTATATTCGACTAGTTAATCGGCACCTGGGTGGCTGCCTTAAGGTCATCCGACAGGGGCACCCGGCTGACCACATAGCGATGCTTGCCGGATGCCTCTGCCGGAATGGAGTCAACCAGCCGCAACTCAATGTGGACATCCTCACCCAGACGTTTATGCAACCCCGTTTCGATCTCCGCTCGGCCAGACTCCTGCCAACTGGCAGTGGGCACAACCAGGACCTCGAACTCATGTA
>DMKK01000151.1:0-3256 GCA_003454335.1 Gammaproteobacteria bacterium
GATTTCTTTAATGAGTTTTGTCAGCTCCGTGCGCGATAACTCAAACTCGACATTGATGATACTGCGCATCTCTTCATCAAACTGCTGCATCTCCATGACATAGGAAGCCAGCAGGCAACCGGGATATGGCTCGGCAAGTCCCTCGAACAGTTCCTCATACAGACCGATAAAAATCAGAAACTGTTGCAAGGGGTCATCACTGAGTTTTTTGGCGCGCGCCAGATTGTCCCTGAAGAGCTGCACACCATCGTCGGAGTAGCGTTGAATCAGCGTACGGGCCAGCGCCTGCTTGCTCTTGAAGTGGTGAAAAAAGGCACCCTTGGTCAGCCCCATGGAGGAAATCAACTGATCCACGGATACACCGGCATAACCATGGTCGAGGATCATCGCCTGTGCCGTGTCCAGAATACGTTTGCGAGTATTTTCACCCTTGCTGGCCATGCCCAATCTAAACATACTTAATAGTATGTGTAAACGATCGCGATAAAAACAGCAGCAGTTTAGAGCTTAATAATTAATATTTATTACAGTAAGATAGTAATTTTATAAAAAACATACCATTCGGTCTTTACAAAGCCACATTCTTGTCCTACAGTTCATAACATACCATGTGGTATGTTACTGGAAGCCAACGAGGACAACACCATGATTGACTATATAGAACCACTGACACTCGCATTGATCCCGGCCTTTTTGCTGCTGGACTTTGTAATTCGGCGCCGTCGCTATGACACACCGCGACACTGGCGTCTGCGCGGCCTGCTGGTTACCGTTGCGATCTTTTTCTTTTCCGGAGAAGTTGCCCTGTTCTGGGGCAATGTGTTCGGTGACACACACCTGCTCAACCTCGGCGGCATGGGTCTCTGGGGCGTAATTCCCGGCATCCTTGTCTACGAGTTTTTTCACTACTGGTATCACCGCAGTGCACATGAGTGGAACTGGCTGTGGCGTGCCGGGCACCAGATGCATCACAGTGCGGAGAGTCTGGATGCATTCGGTGCGTTCTACATGCACCCCTTCGATGCCGCCATGTTTACCACGGTTAGCAGCATGGTACTGTTTCCGCTGCTGGGACTGTCACTGGAAGCAGGGGTCGTGACCGCGCTGTTCCTGACCTTCAACGCCATGTTCCAGCACGCCAACATCAGCACACCGCACTGGCTGGGTTACCTGGTCCAGCGTCCGGAAAGTCACAACATCCATCACGGCCGTGGCGTGCACCGCTACAATTATTCCGACCTGCCGGTCTGGGACATGACATTTGGCACGTTCCGAAATCCACGCCGGATAGATGGTGTAGCGTGCGGCTTCTACAAGGGTGCGTCTGGCCGCCTGCTGGAGATGCTCCTTGGGCGGGATGTCAGCAAACCAGCTCCGGTTGTACAGGACGCGCGGGCACCAGGACATTCGGTATGACCTGAAACAGCAAGCAGGATGTGTTGCACTTGGCGCAGCACATCCTGCCGGGGCTGCGGGCGTCTTAATATCCCATTGTTAATCAGAAAGTTCCTCTAGTTGTCCCATGAGAATCTTCTTTGTCGCCAAGCCATTATTTACATACCGTACAGTTCCATTTTTATCCAGTACGAAGATGGTTGGCACCGTTTTTACGCCCCAGTTATTTGCGTGCTCCAGTGATTTACTGACATCATGTTTGCTTACGGTTAATGTATCTTCTCCCGCTATAGCAGCAAGAGTATCAATTATTGGCGTTTGAATTGCGATGCATTGGCTGCATTGGGGTGACCAGAAATAAACAATATTTGGTTTCGCGTTAGTGATGGTGGCAGTTGCCATCGATTGAGAGCTTTTTAATTGATTGCGCTTTAGCGCAGCCAACAAGAGTGCTAATAGAAAGAAAGCCCCGGCAAGCATCATTGTTCGTTCGATCATCGCTATTACCTGTGTTGTCCAGGTGGTCTTGCGCCCGGGAACGTGCCCTCGATGGGAGCATGTTTGAAATAGCCTTTATGCCCGGTTTTCTGGATCATGTAATAGGCAAAGCATCCTGCGCACCAACCGGACAGGGCAAGTACGCCAAATGCAAGTATTAGCCAGACAAGACTCCAGCCGATCAGCGTCTGACCCGTGTAGAGGAACCAGATTGCTGCTGAAGATATCGCGAAGCCGACCATTGAAGCAAAGCGGTGCGCTTCCATGTTGTCGTGGCGCCAATCAGGCTTCATCATTCCGGATGGTCGCAACGCAAACCGGTAGAGAATGATGAAGGGATTTAGAGCAGGGGAGATTATTGTTACAAGAAATACGCCAACCTGAAATGCGATGACTTGCCAAAGATCCGATACAAAACCGGCCGCCAGCACTAGCATAACGGCAGACTGCATAACGCGGATCTCTGTTTGATCAACTTGTCGATGTAGAGCGTTTGTGTTCATAGATGACACCTCACCAAAGTAACGAACTACCGACAATCTAACTTATTCGAATATGTAATAAAATACGCATATATGGCATAATATATATTCAATATGCGAATATATGATCGGCTTTATGGATACATTTGTTTCTATGTCAGTATTTCGAAGCGTGGTGGAGGCCGGCAGCTTCTCTGCGGTATCACGTGCAATGGGGCTTTCACAGCCGAGCGTGAGCAAGCATGTTGCTGCACTCGAAAAACGCCTTGGTACGCGATTGCTTAACCGTAGTACCAGGCAGCTTAAACTCACTGAAGCAGGGCAGGAACATTACGAACACTGTGTTCGCATTCTCGAAGATCTGGCTGAATCCGAGTCCAGCGTCGGTACCGGTAAATCGCAACCGATAGGTACGTTACGAATCAGTACGCCAACGGCATTCGGACGATTGCAGGTGCTTCCCCATCTGTGGAAATTTCTGGCAGAGTATCCAGAGCTGAAGGTTGACGTACTGATGGATGATCACAACATTGATCTGGTAAAAGAAGGAATTGATGTGGTTCTGCGCATGGGGCCCATGGCAAATTCATCATTAATAGCGCAAAAGATTGGTGACTTTCCCAGAGTCATCGTCGCAAGTCCAGGATATCTGGCCACGCGTGGTGAGCCGAAGGTACTCGCTGATCTGAAAAATCACGAATGCCTGGTGTTTACATTGCTGGCGACGCGTAACGAGTGGCATTTCACAGGCAAGAAAGGTGCGGAGAAGGTACGCGTCAATGGCCGTTTTAGCACGAATAGCCCTGATGCGATTCGTGATGCGGCGCTGGCTGACATGGGGATTGCCGTGGTTCCGTTATGGCTGATAGAAGAATGTGTAG
>DMKK01000151.1:3329-10563 GCA_003454335.1 Gammaproteobacteria bacterium
CTCGAATTACATAAATGATACGAAGCCCAGAGTTAACCTGACAGGATTCCACGGCGTGTTTGCCCCAAACAGTAAACACAGGGCACGGGTGACGCCAGCGAAGCGGGGCAAAGGAAAAATAAATCTGACCCCGTCTTACCCTTTTACTTGACCGGGATTGGCGCAGGTGGGGTCCAGTCGCCCTCAAGGATTTCCGTCCCGGGGAGGTAGCACCGAACAATGTAGTTCCAGCCTTCGGTGATCGGCAGGTGATTGGCCTGAGCAGGGTCACCTCCAAAGTGGATGGTCACCGATTGGTCGTCGTTTTTCTTGGCGGTTATGGAGTTGAACGAATACGCATTGGCATCGTTTGGTTCAAAGAACCCGTCCTTGTTATAAATAGTCACCGACCAGAAGGCCTCCACCGGAACATCGGCGGGCATGGTTAGGGTGTAGGTGGTATTCCCGTCATTCTGGTCTGGCGCTACGTTGAAATACATCGCGCCCCGCTCAGGGTTGCCTCCCCACCCATAGGCCGATGCCAGGAAATGGTTGACGCGGTTGACCATATCCCGTTTTCCGAAGGCCTCTGGAAAGGACGAAAGGGCTGCTGCCATCTCGTTAACCTGTTTCCGGGTGGTCACGAGGGACTCGGTATCCCAGCCGGGAAGTTCCAGGGTTCCCGATGAGGCTTGGTGCACCTGGATGGCATTCTGGAGTTTGTGGGCGGCAGCCACATCCTCGGGATTGTTCGGGTCAACAAAGGTGCGGAAAAGCGCCATCACGTACCGTGTGCCGACTTCCTCGCGGGAGAGCGTCACTTCGCCGGCGCCATGCTTGAGTACAGGATTAAAATGGTCCTGGTCGATTACGAGCAGCGACTGGAAGCGATCGGGCGATGCGGGCTTGACGATAGTGACAGGCTCGTTGAGGTCAAAGACGCCCACGGAATACAGAGTGTCGCGGTTGCCCCGGATCGTGGTCTGGTTCTTCACCGAATACGGCTCACGCATATGGAGGAATTTCCCGGCGCCTCCGGCCTTCTCGGCGTATCCCTTGAACTGCATGTCACTTTCCGCGCGAATGAAATTTTGCACGGTGACGGGAACCCCGTCCGCCAGAACGGAAGCGGGAAAGATGATTATCAATGCGATAATCGAGAGAAATATTCTATTAATCTTTTTTTGCCTGAGTTTGGATTGATTTGGCAGAATACAGTGAAGCCCCCCCATAAACCAGCGCCAACGCCCCGCACTGATTTCATCCTGATCCCGGTGCCTCCCCGAGCTTATCACCGTCTGGCTGGACCCAGCCTTCGACCCCGCGCAACGCGAATAGGGGACAGACCACGATTTAGCGATAAAGATGTTTGAAAAACGTGGTCTGTCCCCTATTGCCCGAGGTCACATCAACCCAGTTGCACAGGCCCTGGGTGATAGCACTGATTTTTCGCAGGGTATACGTGCTGAGTAGCAGTTATCTGGGGCAGACGTTTTTCGATCAACAACGAAGCTCAGAATATCAATGAATAACAGGTTTGAGGCCAGACAACGTATGACTTATAGTTCGCAATACCTGTATAGTATCCAGTCAAAGTCCGCTTGCCCGGAATTCGCTTGAACATCCACCAACCCAATAGAAACGCTGACTATCTTTAGCACGTAAAGCTGTTGCTGAGATACTCACTGAAACACAGGATGAAGAGTTGATCATGAGAAAGTACAAACAAACCGCCACCGCCCGACTAAGTCCGGGGTTCATAAAAAAACTGCTGAAGGCATTCGCAGTCTGCGGAATAGAAACCGCTCGTTCGCGTGACAGTTCCAGATCAGGCTGGCGGAGAGAATTGGACATGAGACATCGCACGCGAGTACTCCTGACGGGCTTTATACTAACCTTGACCATGGCAGGTTGCGCGTCTACACCGCCACCGGAGAGAGCACTTTCCACAAAGGTGCCGAAGTACGCCGCGTTGGCGAATGGACATAATCCGATGGACCCCGATGAGCTTTCACCCATGTACGCCGCAGCGGCATCCGGGACTGAAGAAAACCTTACTCGCCAGATGGAACATAAACGCGGTCACGCACTCAATATGCTCTCCCTGTCAGGTGGTGGTCAAAACGGTGCCTTCGGTGCCGGCTTCCTTATCGGATGGCGCGAAAGTGGTCAGCGGCCGGAGTTTGATGTCGTCACCGGTGTCAGCACCGGCTCATTACTGGCGACGCATGCGCTACTGGGCACTCCAGCCGACGACTTGATACTTGAACAGATGTACACCGAGGTTACCGACAAGGACATTTACTCGGACAGGTCGGTATTTGATCTCATGTCTAGCGACTCGATTAGAGACACCTCGCCACTGCAAGCGCTCATCGCCAAATACATCACCGCCGAGACCTTGCAACGAGTTGCTGCCGCACTGGACGACAATCGAATGCTCATGGTCGGCACGACCAACGTTGATTATGGCCAGACCTGGGTATGGAATCTGTCACTCATTGCCAAGCACGGTGAGCTCGATCTTTATCGCAAGATATTGCTCGCCTCTGCGTCGTTCCCCATCGTCTTTCCACCCGTAGAGATCGAGGGCCATCTCTTCGTCGATGGGGCCGCCCGTTCGAATGTAGTGGTGATCGGGTTGGCAGGTACGGAGAAACCGGCACCATCCGTGTATGGGCCCGGCAACCTGTATCTGATTTCTAACGGCAAGTTCCAGCATCCTCCCGCGGCGTTACAAAGGGCTCTTGGCAGTGTCGCCGCCACAACCGTTGGTGTGATGATGGATCAATCAATGCAAACGGCTCTAATGCGCTCCTACTTCGGTGCACGGTTCCTGGGTTACAACTTTAATATGGTTGCTATTCCGGATGAGGTAGAGATCGGCAATGATCCCCTGGCCTTTGACCCAAAACAGATGCGCGCAGCCTTCGACTCGGGACGCGCACTCGCAAAAGACCCTGCCCCATGGGGACACAGGCCACCCGACGCAGGAGACATCCCCCCCTGGGCAATGGACATGATTGACAATGCCATGTAACAAGTAACGATCAACTGCGGGGGCATTCTGTTACGTACCGCATTGCGGTGGGGCCTCAGCAAGGCCGTAAAGTCTTCGCCTAAAGCGCCTACTGTTGGCACCTTGCAAACGCTGCCAGACGAACGCGATGTCGATGAAACCCCGGCGTCTGGAAGGGTGGCCGGATTTTCCCTGCATGCCGGTGTTGCGGCGAAGGCCAATCAGCGTGACAAGCTGGAGCGGTTGTGCCGCTACATCACCCGCCCGGCCATTTCCGAAAAGCGCCTGTTACTGACGAATCAGGGCAAGGTTCGGTATGAACTGAAAACCCCATACCGAGATGGCACCTCCCACGTGATCTTCGAGCCGGTGGACTTCATCGCCAGGCTGGCAGCCTTGGTACCCAAACCGAGAGTCAACCTGACACGGTTTCACGGTGTATTCGCCCCGAACAGCAAACACCGAGCATTGGTAACCCCGGCCAGGCGAGGCAAGGGTAGGACGAAGCAAACGAATGAGCCCGGAGACAAAACGCCCGCGCAATGCCATGTGGTGATGACCTGGGCGCACCAAAAGCAGGCCCCTGGAGGGGACGGCTCACGCGCACCGCCACAATCCCGCCTGTTCAGCTAATCCACCGGAATGTCTCTGTTTACACTTATGTTGCTGCCAAGTGCTGACTCGACAGGGTACGGGTCGGTCTGGGGGCCTGTATTGGCGGGAAAACGGGTGGAAGAAGACGGGTTTTCAGGGTAGATGGGAGTGATTCGGGAAAGATTCCGGGGTGATCAAGGTGAAAAGTGGGCTAATCAGTGTTCCAATGGCGGCTGGAGCAGGAGGAAAAACTGGCGGATAAACTGCCTGCAAGTGAACAGGAAAACAGTTCGCGAAACCGGGTGATGACGGCAACGCAGATCAGCCGCTTTATTCAGCACTATCAGCGGTTGACGGAACATTCAATGAAGCAGCTACCCGGGCAGGTTCATTATCTCTTTAACCTGGATGCCGAGCGCCGCATTATTGCCTGTGACGAGCCGCGCCGGGTCAGTTTCTGAGGACGAAACCGGTTATCTATACTGATCTGGACGGTTCTCTGCTTGACCATGACAGATACAGCCATGCAGTAGCTGGTGCAGGTCGTTAATAGACGCCTGCCGCTGTGTTTATTGGTCGCTTGCAAGCGACGCCAGCTCGATAAGTCCTGCCGGCGGTTTGGCATCGACCTTGTCTTTCAGTTCGTACAGGGCGGCCTGCAGGGCCTCTTCGATAACGGGGTGGTAGAACGGCATACGCAGCAGATCATAGACGGTTTGTTTGTTTTCAATGGCCCAGCAAAGCAGATGCGCCAGGTTCTCTGCCCTTGGTGCCATTAGTGCAGCGCCGAGAATAACGCCCGTTGCCTTGTTGGCATAGACGCGCAGGATGCCTTTGTTTTTTGCCATGATCAGCGCGCGCCCAACCGGCGCCATCTTCATTTCGCCAACGGCCGTCTCTTCCGGATCCAGTTCATCCCAGCTTGCGCCGATGCTGGCGATGCCGGGGTCGCAAAAGGTGATCGCCAGGGGTGTCTTGCGGCGGAACGCAGTGACCGTATCGCGCGCGGCATTGTAGCCGGAAATTTTCCCGTCATCACCGGCTTCATGCAGTATCGGGCAACGATTGTTCACATCTCCGGCAATATAAATGTGGGTATCACCGACTTGCATGGTATCTGGATTGAAGCGTGGAATGCCGCGTTCATCGCAGTCGATGCCGATCCCGGCAAGGTTCAGGTCTGTGATGTTCGGGGTGCGGCCCAGGGTGGCAATCACTCTGTCGACGAGCACGGAATGCTCGCCGGCGGTCACGCGCAGCTGCTTGCCTTCGGCGCGGAGCTCGGCGGGTTTACCAAACCAGAGCGGGAATTCCTTGCCGATCACATCAATCGCAACTTGTTGCAGAGCTGGATCCTGTATTCCGGAAATCGTGTCACTGAGCTCGATACCCGTGACAGCAACGCCCATCCGGCTTAGCGACTGGCCGATTTCAATGCCAATGACGCCAAGTCCGATGACTGCGACACTCTCAGGCAGGTCTTCAAGTTCGAAAAACTCATCAGTGGTAATGACTTTATCCGCAAAGTCTTTCCAGGCCTCCGGCACAATCGGGCGCGAACCGGTGGCGATAATGATATTTTCGGCCTTGATGATTTCACCGTTGACGGCAAGAGTATGTGAGTCAACAAAACGCGCGTAGCCGTGTATCAATAGCTGCTCCGGCATTTTATCGGTGCTGTTTGAGGTTACCCGTTCGACGAAGGTGTCTCTAAGCTCTCTGATATGTTTCATTGCCGCTGCACGGTCCAGTGTCAGTGCATCACCGCCGGCGATGGCATGGCGATTCAATATGCGGCGACGGTGAAAGTCTTCGGCAATCTGTATAAGGGCTTTTGACGGCATGCAGCCGACCCGTGCACAGGTGGTACCAAATTCACCGCCATTGATCATGACATAACTTTTGCCGGTTTTTTTGACCTGTCCCAGCGCATTCAGTCCGGCTGTGCCAGAACCGAGAATGGCGACGGCTACTTCTCGTGACATAATTCCCTCAATTGCTTGTTAGTCTGCAGGGGCGGGTAGTTTATTCAGTGCTTCAAGTCAATTGACTGGCGACAGTCTACCCGGGTGCTGTCAATTGTCCACCAGTACCCGTTCGTCATATTCCGATTCGAAGAACAGCTTGTGTTTGGCTTCTTCCCTGGCAAGTCCGACAAAGACCTCTCTGAGGTTACTTTCCGGAATCCTGGCGGCCATGTCACTGTAAAGTTCATACGCGGCGCGTTCACGTTTCATCGCCACGATCAAAGCGTCCTGATAAGAGATGTCGTCGGTTGTCTCGACCTCGACCAGGTAGTCGGAGATTTTCAGATCCAGCACTTCCTGCTCCGGCGTCAGTTCGTGTTCGCCTGTCTTTACCGCCAGCAAGCGTTCCTTGTGACGCTGTTCCTCTGCAGCAAACTCCAGCAATATATCTTTCATGCCGGCTTTTTCAGCGCGTCCGGCGAGGTCCGCATAAAAGTCGGCGGCCTGCTGTTCCTGGTCAATCGCATAGTCCAGTATTTCATCAACGGTATTCATGTGGCATCACCCCCGTTATTTAGCGGTAAATTTATCAGGATTCAGAAGCCGCTCGATGCCGCGTGCGGCATGGTGCCCGTCTTCAATCGCACTGATCGCATCGGCGGTGCGGTTGGCCACATCGCCGCCGACGAATATCTTTTTCAGCGCTGACTGCTGGTATTCAGCCGGCGTAAATTTCCCCCATTCGATGGCCAGCTGTTCCTGTATCTCTTTTGACAGGAAGTCGAGGTCGCTGCCCTGGCCGATGGCCGAGATGATGCAGTCGTACGTGTCGGTGTGCATGCGATCTTCCTGCAACACCGGACGCGGACGCCCGCCTTTCGGGTCCGGTACCATTTCGGCTTCACCCCACTTGATGCTGACCTGCTGCGGGTTGTCCGCAGCGATGATCTCGACCGGGATGGCCTGTGGCACGAAGTGGCAGCCTTCTTCCTGTGACTCATGAATTTCTTCCGTATCGGCCGGCATGTCGGCAATGCGGCGGCGATAGAGGAGGGTGACATCGGCACCGAGGCGGCGTGAGACACGCGCGGCATCCATGGCGACGTTGCCGCCGCCGATTACGGCGACCTGGCTGCCAATGCCCGGGTCGCGCCCGCTGGCGACATCGGCAAGTACCTGCAGGCCGGACAGCACCCGCGCGTGCTGTTCCCCCTGGATACGCATATTGGAAGGTACCGACAGGCCTGTGGACAGGAACACGGCGTCGTAGTCCGCCAGCAGTTGCTCGAAGTCGATATCCTTGCCGATGCGCGTGTTGTAGCGGATGTCGACACCCAAGGAGACGATGTAGTCGATGTCCTTGTCGAGGTCATCATCGGGCAGACGGTAGCTCGGCACACCGTAGCGCAGCATGCCACCGCCTGCTTCATGTGCTTCGAAGACGGTCACTGCGTGCCCGTTTTTGCGCAGATAATAGGCCGCACTAAGGCCGCCAGGACCGGCGCCGATAATGGCGACCCGGTGGCCGCTTTCGCTGATCCGGTCGTTGAGGATACGCTGGTAATCCTGTGCATCCACCTGGTCGACAATGAAACGCTTCAGCCAGCGGATCGCAACGGGCTCGCCGAGTATGCCAACCGGGCACACGGATTCGCAGCGGCGTGTACAGATGCGG
>DMKK01000151.1:10659-12699 GCA_003454335.1 Gammaproteobacteria bacterium
GCCGGGCAGGTCGCCACGCAGATGCCGCATTCCACGCAGCGATCGGCCTCTTTCCTTGCCTGTTCTTCGCTGTAACCCCGGGCGACTTCCTCGAACGATTGCACGCTCTCGTCCGGCGACAGCATGTCCATTTCGATGCGTTTGGGCGGGTAGAGGTGATAGCCCTCCGCGCGGCGGTAGCCAAGCTCGTTGTTTTGCCAGGGCTTGTCGTCCACGCCCGCGGTGAAGTGGAACTCGGTCGGGTCTTCGGTAATCCAGGCGTATTCGTTGCTCATGCGCAGCGAGCCGGCCGTGCAGATGTCCACGCACAGGCCGCACCAGCAGCAGCGGCCGTAGTCAAAGCGCGGGCGCAGGCCGCTGTCAGCCTTGCGGCCTGCAAATTCCTCTACCGCTACCATGTCGATGGCCTGATTCTGGCAGATGGCATGGCAACTGCCGCAACCGACGCATTCTTCGGAAACGTTGATATGAAAGCCGCGATAGGCCGGCGCACCCGGTCGGTCGATCGTCGGTCGCAAGGTGGTGTAGGGTTTCTCGAAGGCGCGTTGCCAGACGAAAAAGGGCGAGAGCAGATCTTTCAGGTTCATGACGGTGTTGCCCTTTATCGCTCGATCTCGGGTGGGTAGTTATGCAGCGATACCATCAGGCCTGCGATGTCGGCGATGTTGGTGCCGACGGCGAGGCGTTCCATGACGGCAATGGCGTGCGTGTAGCTCGGGCCGCGTACGTGTACACGGCGCACGAACTCGGTCCCGTCCGTGACCATGTAATAACCGTATTCGCCACGGGTGCACTCGGCCTTGACGTAAGTTTCGCCGGCCGGGATTTTCCAGTGCAGTACATTTGGCATGTCAGCCTGGAATGGACCGTCAGTCGGCGTGTGGTCGAGGCACTGGCGGATCAGCTTGATGCTTTGCCGCGTCTCCTGCAGGCGCAGGTAAGCGCGGCCGTAGGCATCGGGCTCGTTGCCGGTGATGATGTCGAAATCGAGCCGGTCGTAGGCGAGGTAGGGCTCGTTCTTGCGTATGTCGCGGGCCAGGCCGCAGGCACGCGCATTGGGGCCGACGATACCGTAGGGATCGATCATGTCCGGCGTGATGACGCCGAGACCTTTGGTGCGTGCCTTGAACACGACATTGTTGAACATCACCCGCTCGACCTGGTCGAGCAGTTTTTCCGCGCCCTTCATGATTTCACGGGCACGTCCCTCGAAACCGTCCGGCAGACCGGCGCGTACCCCGCCGGGGACGATATACATGTGATAGATGCGGGCGCCGGTCATTTCCTCGAACAGGTCCAGCACATAGTCGCGATAGGCAATGGTCCAGTTGGGAACGGTGTACTGGCCGAAGGCACCGCTCTGGCCACCGATCCACATCAGGAAGCTGGCCAGCCGCATCAGTTCGAGGTTCAGGGTGCGCAACCAGACAGCGCGCTCCGGTACCTCGATGCCGCTGAGTTCCTCGACGGCATGTGAGTACAGGTATTCATTGAAAGTCGGTTCGGGTACCGCGATACGACAGACAACGGTGAAATTCTGGATGAAGGTACGGCGTTCCATGAGTTTCTCGAAGCCGCGGTGCAGATAGCCGACGTGGGTTTTGCATTCCACGATGGTGTCACCATCCAGCACCAGTTCCAGCGACATATTGCCGGTAATGCCCGGATGCTGTGGACCCTGCCATAGCTTGACGTACTTGCCCGAGGACAGGTCCAGCGGGTCCGGCTGAGCAAAATCCAGTGCTGCAGAATGACCGGTTGACAGTGTCATTCTTCATCACCCCCGCGGTTCGGATAGAATTCTACCTTCATGTGGTCGCGCGGTACTTCACTGTGCCGGCCCTCGCGGTGACCGAAACGTTCCTCGCTGAATTTTTTGGTATCGAACTCGCGGCGCATCGGCGGGATCTGGTCCCAGCCCTCGAGGCAGAAGTCCTCGTCCAGGCGCGGGCTGCCCGGGAAACGAATGCCGTACATCTCGCGCAGTTCGCGCTGGTAGGTCCAGGCCTGTGCCCACAGCGTATGGATGGAGGTCATTTC
>DMKK01000151.1:12729-16969 GCA_003454335.1 Gammaproteobacteria bacterium
ACCAGCGTGAAAATGCCATCCTCGATGTAGTCGATGCAGGTGATAAAGTTGAGGTGGGTGTAGCCTTCACGGTCACGCAGTTCGCGAATGAGGATCTCGGCGGACTCCTTGCCTGCTTTCAGTGTCGTCAGTCCCGGTTTGCGCACGCAAATGTCGCTGATAGCAAAATTGCGCTGCAGTCTTTCCAGTGTTTCATTCATGGGGTTCGTCACCAGTTGTAATCGGGCATGTCCCAGTTCTTGATGACCTTCTTCTGGTTGGCCTTGTACCAGTCGAAGTTTTCTATGTAGCGATTGGCGCCGTCGCAACGGCCTGCCTTGATCTTCTTCTGCAGTTCCATAATGCCCGCCACCAGCACTTCGGGGCGTGGCATGCAGCCGGTGATGTACAGGTCTACCGGCAGGTACTGGTCAAACTGGTTGACGGTGTTGTAGCTGTCGAAATACATGCCGCCATTAACCGGGCAGATACCCAGCGCAAGCACAAACTTGGGGCCTTGCATTTGCTCATAGCTGCGGATAATGCGCTTCAGGGTCTTTACCGAGGCATAGCCGCCGATGACGAATACCGATGACTGCCGTGGTGTGGGTCGGCCGGCGACGCCAAAGCGGCTGGCATCAAAACGCGCGCTCATCAGCGGACGCAGTTCGATGGCCCCGCAGCCGGTGCCAAACGCCAGGATCCATAATGAGTTGGCACGCGCCCAGTTGGCGAAATCCTCTACGGCCTTGATCGGATAGGGTTCGTAGGCTTTGGGCCGGGCATTGCTGAACAGCTGTTGCTCTTCGGCCGACAGGCCGGCGTTTTCAAGGGTATCTTCTGTGCCCAGACTCTTAATCATGACCGGTCCTCTCAGGAAATCAGTACCATTTGCACGTAAATAATAGACGCTATTCCGATCAGGGTCGGGATTTTAAAAAAGAAGCGAATCCCCTGGTCGACGCGAAATCGCGGGTAGGCAACGCCAACCACGACGGCGACCATGTAGATCAGCAGGGTCTTGATCATCAGTTCGATCCAGCCGGTGGCGCCACCAAAAAACAGGTTCATGAACAGTATCAGCTTGGTGGCGCCAAACAAGGCGCGGTTGGTCTGCAGCAGGCCGAGGTAGGCGCTGTGGAACTCGGTTGGCGGGCCGACCGGGATCTCCTGCGGGGCGAGAAAAATATCGAACGGCGAATAGCCCATCATGCCGAGGAAGGCCAGCATCGCGGCCAGTGTGGCGACCCAGTTGGTGAACACCGTCCAGTTTTGCCAGCCGCCCTGTTGCGCGGCGACGATCCCGGTAATCGACAGCGTGTCATACTGGATGACGATGGAAATGACCGCCAGTGCAAACGGCACCTCGTAGGCCGTCATCTGCGACAGTCCGCGGGCGATGCCAATGGCGCTGTACGGATGGCCGCTTTCGCCGGCGCCCAGTGCCATGCCAAGCTGGCCAAAGAACATGAAATAAATTACCAGGAACAGGTCGCCGGCCATGCTGAAATTGGAGAACATCTCGCTACCATAGATCACCGGCACGAAGGCCAGCGTGCCAATGCCGCCCGCGATACGGAATACCGGGCCGAGGTAGAACATGACCCCGTGGCTGACAGCGGTGCGCTTGAAGAAATTCTTCAGGATGTTGATAAACGGTTGCGAGTAGGGGATACCGATGCGGCCCTGTACCTTGGCAATGACACGTTCGACGTACGCACCGACCAGTAGTCCGTACAGGGTCACGATCAACAGCGTCAGCGAGAAATCGCCAATCTTGCCAAGCCATTCGAGTATCACAGCAATATTCCCCCGTTGACCAGGAACATGGCGACAAAATACATCAGGATGAACAGTGCATAGGTCTGGCCGTTGCCGTTATAGAAAATGCGCAGCGATGCACCCAGTGAGTAGCTCCATTCGACCGCGGTATTCCAGAAGGCCGTGGCGCGCGGCCTGACCAGGAAGCCGATGGCCCGGTCGTAGTGCGCAAAAAAGTTATACGCGAAGTGCGTGTCCTCCGGACGGTGCGGCCGTTCGGCGGCATAGACGATATTGAACTGCTCGACCTTCTGGATCTTCAGGGTCAGCGAGATCAGCAGCAGGATGACCAGCGGTACCATCCACACACCGGCAACGACCGCCATGATCATGGGGGCATTCCAGTAGCCAAAGTGCGTTTGCAGGGCAAAGCCGTCCCAGACCAGCGCACCACCCAGCCAGGGCGCGACTGCTGCCGACAGCGGGTCGAGCAGCAGTTTCGGATATGCCGAAAGCACCATAATGACGGCGATCATGACCACTTGCGGGACCAGCAGAATGGCCGGTGCCTCGCGCAGTTTCGCGTGTTCCAGCTTGCGCTGGCCAAGAAACACGGTCTGCAGCAAGCGGAACATATACAGGAAGGCCACGGCACTGGAGAAGAAGGCAAATGCCGCGATCCAGTACCAGCCTTTCTCCATCAGGGCATTGGTGAGCAGCCACTTGCCGCCAAAGCCGGTCAGCGGTGGCACGCCGGACATCGCAATGATCGCGATCATGGTGAAAGTGAAGGTGAACGGCATGTTTTTTATAAGACCGCCCATCTTGTACATNNGATGCCGGCAATGGACAGGAACAGGATGCCCTTGAACAGGAAGTGATTAATGGTCATGTACAGGGCCGTTACCCAGCCGAGGTGGTTCATCAGGGCGATGCCGACCACGATGTAGCCGAGTTGCCCCATGCTGGAGTAGGCGACCAGCCGCTTGATGTCTTCCTGGAATACCGCCATCAGGGCGCCGAAGGTTGCGGTCATGATACCGATCCAGCCCAGTACATAGGCCGGGTCCAGCCCGATATCCGCACGCACGCCGAGGTGTGCCGCAATGATTAGTAGCCCGAAGATGCCAGCCTTGCTCACCACTGCCGACAGGATCGCGGTGAAGTCATCATCCGCTTCCGCGTAGGCATCCGGCAGCCAGATGTGTACACCAAAACCGCCCATCTTGATGATGAAACCAGCCGCCAGCAGGCTGAACACGATGCCAGCCGCGTTGCCGCTGCTGCCAAGATCGGCCAGCTGCATGCTGCCGGTCGCGGCCCAGGCCACGGCAAATCCGGCAAGGATGCAGTAGGCCGAGCCGAGTGAGAACAGCAGGTACTTGAGCCCGGGCATGATACCTGCGCGGCCCAGCGTCACCAGCAGGTAGGAACTCAGCGTCATCAGCTCCCAGCTGAAGAAAAATTCCAGGCTTGTCCGGGCGCGTAACAGTGTTGCCAGCGACAGCAGCAGTATCGCTAGCAAGGGGTAGAAACCCTTGCGGTCATCATTGCGGTACAGCGCGGCGATGCTGATGAGGAGGCCGCCGCCGATCAACAGGACACTGAACAGGCGGTTAATGCCTGCAAGTTCATTGGTCAGCCAGTAGCCGCCCGCGGCAACAATCACCAGCATCGCCAGGGCCTTCAGGCGTCCGGGCAGGCCGTCGATCAGCCACAGCAGCAGGCCTGCAAACAGTGGCAGGAACATGGCGATGGTGGCAAAGTTCAACGTGGTTGCAATGCCATAGCCAACCGCAAACAGTAATAATGCGGCGGCTATCACGGGAGCCGACTGCCAGAAACCGGTTGCCGCGATGAGCTGTGTTGCATCGGTCTGAGTTTCATCAGGCTTTATTGCATCGGACTGGCGCGCACGGCTGAACCAGCGGAACAGGTAGGCGGTTTCCAGCAGTGAGCCGACCAGTATCAGGGCGATCCAGGCGTATTGTCCGCCAGCGCCCAGCAACATCACCAGTTCCCACTTTGCCCAGAAACCCGGGAAGGGCGGCAGACCGACCAATGCCGCCATCATGATGCCCAGCAGCAGCAACAGGAGCGGGCGCCTGGCGATGGCCGACCAGTCACGCATGGCTGCCCGATCGACGATACCGGCTAGCCAGAACAGTCCGGCCTTGGCCAGCAGGTGGTTCACGAACAGGCCGCCAATCACGAGTGCCAGCTGCGCCGTGGTGGCATCGAGCTGTTGCAGCAGTGCCAGCGCCAGGGTGAGCAGGCCCATCTGCCCGATCGATGAATAACCCAGCAGGCGTTTGGCATTACCCTGCTTCAGGCCGATGAAGTTGGAAAACAGGAAGGTCGCGCCGCCGATCAGCGCCATGCTGGGCAGGTAGGCACCCATCAACGGCAGCAGCTTGTACACCGCGAAGAACACGCCGGCCGAAACACCGACTGAAATGAGCGACGCGATACCGCTGTGCGCCGTTTCATAGACATCCAG
>DMKK01000151.1:17007-17258 GCA_003454335.1 Gammaproteobacteria bacterium
ACAAACAGGGTGGCGACCAGCCCGATCGGACCGTTGATCAGGTCGCGATGCGCAATGATGTCGTCGATGTTCAGCGTGCCGGTCTGGTAGTAGATAAAGATGGTGCCCAGCAGGAAGAAGGCCGATGCCATCGCGGTAGCGATAATGTATTTGAAACCGGCTGCGAGTACGCTGCCGGTGCGTTCCATCCCGATTAGCGCGTAGGTGGCAATCGAGGTGATTTCGATGAAGATGAACAGGTTGAACAGGTC
>DMKK01000151.1:17305-18055 GCA_003454335.1 Gammaproteobacteria bacterium
CCCTCGAACAGGCCGAAGCGCAGGTTGATTGAAAACGGCGGCGCGATCCCGGCGGTTTCAATATCGATGGACGGTGCACCGTTGATAATGGCCAGCAGGTTCACAGCGGCGATACCCGCCATGCAGGCCAGGGCCGCAAGGAACACCAGAATCGCCGCACTCCGGTGGGCACGGTCGAACAGGGGGATCAGGAAGCCGGTGCCCAGCGCGATGACATAAATGCCCAGCGGCTGCAGCAGTATCTCCGGGAGCAGCGCGCTTACCATCTCGACTCCGTGCACTCGTCAATCATCAGGGTCTTGCGTGCCTTGTATATGCGTACGGCGAATGACAGCATCACCGCGGTCACGCCCAGTCCAATGACGATGGCGGTGAGCACCAGTGCCGACGGCACCGGGTCAACGACAAGGTTGACGGCGTCAGCCATGGGTACGGCATCATTGATGATGGGTGCCGTGCCACCGGTCACGTAACCGATGGATACCATGACCATATGGATGCCGGTGTCCGTCAGTGAGAACCCGATGATCATGCGAATCATGTTGCGCTGCGTCAGCATGCCCCACAGGCCGATCAGCACCAGGCCAAGGCCACTGCACAGCACGATCAGGGACAGCGGGAGTTCGGCAATGAGGCTCATACCGGTCCGGTGTCGTCCTTGCGGAAGCGGTCAAGCACCGCGCTGAGTTCAAAGCCGACCTTGAGGCCGACAAAAGTATAGATAAGCGGTATCGCGCCGGCACTGAACAG
>DMKK01000027.1 GCA_003454335.1 Gammaproteobacteria bacterium
ACAGGTATCGGCCAGCATGGTGGCAGTCGCTGCGGCCTGTAATTGCGAGGCACCCAGCAACAGGCCGGACCCCAATAACACTGCGAGTGTTTTTCCTACATACATGTTGTTATCTCCTCATTAATGACGAAATCCTGATACCCACTGGGAAAGCAATCCCCGGAAGAACCCCAACGATACTCTGCTTCCGGGCCAACCGCGCAGGTTTTACGTCCACCCTTCTGATTTCCCTAGTCGGGCATACGGACGGTTTACAGCGACAAACTATAACCATAGTTGACTCAAGTCACAAAGATTAACCGAAAAGCGCTTCATTCCCGGCACTGATTACGGATCTGAGCCGAACCACACAGCTATATCATAATTTCAGAATAATCGAATATTGCCAGGACAGCGATACTGTACGGTCATTCCCGGGATTACTCCCCCAAAGCAAGTTCTGCCTCGCTTTTCATACCAAATTTTTTCATCAGCCAACTGGGCGGGCAAAAACCGGTAAAGGAACTCTGAAAACAGTTGAACCCGATAAACAGGGTTAACCAGGTCCAGTTCGGGTTGTGAAACAGGGCCAGCAACGAGGTCAGCATGACCATCGTGCCGCCAAACGCAAACAGGGTTCGTTCTATTGACATAATGCCGTCCTCCTTAAGGCTATGAATGATTTTACCCTAATGCTCATACCCGCTGCCAGCAATCATCCCCGCTGCAACCGCAAGGCATTCATAACGACAAACAATGAACTGAACGACATCCCGATGGCCGCACCCCAGGGAGGAATCCATCCGGCGGCGGCAAACGGGACCGCAATCAGGTTATAGGCGCCCGCCCAGGCAAAATTCTGCAGTATATTGCGCCGGGTACGGCGAGCCAGACACCGGGCATCCGCCAGCACCGCGGCATCATTGCCAAGGATCAGAAAATCGCTGCTGCTGTTCGCAAGGTCCGTGGCATCGGCAAAGGAAATCGATACATTGGCAGCGGCCAGCGTCGGGGCATCATTGATGCCGTCACCAAACATGGCCAGCTGCCGTCCCTGCGACTGCTGCGCTTGCGTCCAGGCCAGTTTGTCGGCCGGTGACAGCCCGCCATGCACATCGTCAATGCCCAGTTGCTTTCCCAGCCTCTGGACACTGTCATGCGCATCACCACTCAGTATCGTAAAATGCTGCACACCACTGCCCTTCAGGCCGTCAAGCATCGTCTTGATACCCGGTCGTAGCGGATCTTCAAATAACAGCACCGCCTGCACACCATCGGGGTTGACCAGCACAGAGACCAGTTGGCCGCGGGCCCGGCCGTCAGCAATGAGCGCGCGGGTGCGCTCATCATAAACCTTACTATCTGCTGCAAAACCGGGTTTGCCGAAACGCCACTCGCGACCCTCGATTGAGGCCCGAATGCCGGCACCCGGTACGTTTTCAACCTTTGTGGTGATAATACGCGGCTGTGGAACGCGCTGGCGCAGGGCATGAGCGACCGGGTGCGCCGACTCGGCCGCCAGTGCTGCCGCATGACGCAGACAGCTGTCTTCATCGAGGCCAGCGATCGGCACCACTGCAGCAACGGCCGGCTGCCCGGATGTCAGGGTACCGGTCTTGTCGAATACAAACAGCTCGCAGCAAGCCAGCGCATCCAGGGCCCGCATCCGCAACGGCAGAATCCCCATGTCGATAAAACGACCCGCACTGACCGCCAGCGCCACCGGCGTCGCCAACGCCAGCGCACAGGGACAGGTCACGATCAGCACGGCAATGGTGCTGGGCAGCCAGTTGCCAGGGTCCGTCAGCAGCCAGTAGAGGGCGGTTGCCATCGCGATCAGCAACAGCACGGCAACAAACCCGCTCGCCACCTGTTCTGCCAGCACCGCATAGCGGGGCCGCAGCTCCAGTCCCCGTTCCACCAGCTGCCGGATTTCGCTGACAGCGGAATGTTGCACCGTATGGGTCACCCTGATGATCACCGGTTGCTCACCATTCACCGCTCCGGCAACAAGCGCATCACCGGGCTGGTACACGATCGGCCGGGCCTCGCCGGTGAGCAGGGATTCATCAAAACTGCTGATACCGGTGATCAGGGTCCCGTCAACCGGCAGGGTCTCTCCGGGCAACAAACGGATGCGGTCACCCACAGACAGTTCATCAACCGGTACCGTCGCTACCTCAGCGGCCGCATCCAGCCGGGTTGCCGTACGCGGCGTAATGCGCGCCAACCGGTCCAGCCGGTTAGCTGCACTGAGCTTGCCGCGCAATTCCCGGCGCCGTGCCAGCAGCAGCAAGAAAATGAACATGGCAATGGAGTCAAAATACACCTCGCCCTGCCCGGTCACCGTGGCATGCAGGCTGCCGACGAATGCCGCAGACAGCCCCAGCACCACGGGGACATCCATGCCCAGGCGTCGATGCCTGAGATCATTCCAGGCCCCGGCGAAAAACTCCTGGCCGGGATAAGCGAGCAGCAGCAGCGTCAGCAGCAGACTGGTCCAGCGCCCCAGGGTAACCCACAGGGGCAGCACGCCATCGGTGCCCACATCCACCATGACATAGGTGGCCAGTGAGAAATTCATCACCAGCATACCGACGGCCCCCGCGAATATCAGCCGCTCGGTACTGCGCCGGCGCCGCAACCGGTTGAGTTGTTCGCTACGCGTGGCGTCATAGGGATGGGCGATGTAGCCGATGTCGGTGATCGCCCGCAGAATCTCGCTGAGCCGGATGGTCTCCGGGTCCCAGCGCACACGGGCCCGCTGCGTAGTGTCGTCGATATGCACATCGATGACGCCGGGCAGGCCGCGCAAATGCCGTTCATTCAGCCACAGGCAGGCCGGACAGCGGATATTGTCGAGTAACAGTGCCGCTTGCCGGGTAGCACCGACATGGGTGACGAAATCCTGCTGAATTTCCGGCCGGTCGAACAATTCGACCTGGTTGAGGAAGTCCGGCACCAACTGGTGATTGGCGGAAACGGCCGGGTCGGTGCGATGCCGGTAGTAGTCATCCAGGCCGGCATCGAGTATGGCCTTGCAGACAGCATGGCAACCGTGACAGCAAAACTGGCGCTGCTCACCGAACACTGCAAGCATCGGGGTCGACTGATTTTTCGGCACCGGCAGGCCGCAATGAAAACACAGGGATTCCGCAGGCCTGGGAGGGGCGTTTAAAACTTGTTCAGCGGCATTCGTTGACATACTTCAAAGTATAAACGCCGTCCCTGACGCAAATCGTGGCGAGGACGCCGCTCCTACAATATTAATTCGTACCATAACCGGATTCATTGGCTATAAAGGCAGCTTGGAAAGCTGAAAGACAACGGTTGAGGCATCGGCGCTATCCTGTAGGAGCGTCGTCCCCGGCGCGATTCGCGGCGAGGACGCCTCGCCTACAAGCTATTCATTCCTCTTCCTCCGGCACAGCTGCGCCGTAGTAGCTGGCCAGGGCCTCGATCTCCTCTTCCGTCAGCTCCTGGGCAATGTGCCGCATACGCGAATAGACATCATTGGTCCGATCATCTTCACTGAACTCGGTCAGGGTGTAGATGAAGTACTCAGGGTACTGACCGCTCAGGGCCGGGTGATCGAACTGCCCACCGCGGCCGTCCCGGCCGTGACAGGAGGCACAGGCCTTGAGCAGGCGCGTCGGGTCACCGTTAAATACCAGTTTCAGCACTGCCGGATCGGCGTTGCGATCCGCTGCCACTGACGCCGGCGCCTGCGAGGCAAACCAGACTGCCAGGTCCGCCATCTGCTGATCATCGAGGTCCCGCGTTTTCTTGTACATATCCTTGTCATCGCGGTTTTTATCCTGGTAGTCCTTAAGTTGCTTGTAGATGTAACTGGCCCGCAGACCGGCAATATTGACATCTTCGGGATCATCCGAGACACCCGCATCACCATGGCACTTGGAACATTTGCCGGAGCTGGCCAGCTCCTCGCCCCTGGCGGGGTCAGCCGTTTGCAACAATCCAAGCGTCGGCAGATCAAACGCCACCAGTGATGAAGGCCCGGCATTTGCAACGGAGGTAAACAGCAGCATGCCGGATAACACAGCCATTAAACGCATCATGATCATATGCTCCATGGGACCGTACCGTAGGTATCCATCAGGAAGAACTGGGCAATCGGGTAGCCGTAACTGGCAATCATGTAGACCAGCACCAGCAGGCACCAGAAACCAAACCCGTTCATCAGGGGCGGCATGCGCAGAACGGCATGCACCGGCTCGGCATATTCGACCTCAAGATTGGTTTCTGCCTGCGCATTGCCATGGGTCTTCATCAGGTTGTAGACCAGCATCAGCGCCGATACCAGCAGGATAATGCCACCGATAACCATGGCGATTTCATTGGGCTGCCATTTATCGACCAGCACCTGGTCATAGGGTGTCGAGGAGATGCGGCGCGGTTGCCCGTCAAGGCCCAGCACGTGCCAGGGCAGCGTCAGCACCAGCATGCCAATGAACCACAACCATAACTGGGTAAGCGCCAGCCGGGTGGAATGCAGTTGCCGGCCGGTCAGCTTCGGCCACAGATAATAGGCAATGGCAAAATACATAATCACCACGGTGCCGGCGAAGATGAGATGAAAGTGGCCGGTGACCCACTGGGTATTGTGGATCATGGCGTTCATGGCATAACTGGCATTGATCATGCCGCCAAAGCCACCGAAGGTGAGCATCAACAGGGCCAGCCCCGCGGCGGTAACCATGGGGTTACCCCAGGGCAGGGCGCCGATCCAGCCAAACAGCCCCTTGCCACCACGCAACTTCCCGGCAACTTCCAGCGAGGCAATGACGGTGAAGCCGGTGATCAGGGTGGGTACGGCGACCATGAAGGTACCGGTCATGTGCAGGAACTTCCAGCC
>DMKK01000098.1:0-430 GCA_003454335.1 Gammaproteobacteria bacterium
TCCCTGAGCAGGCGCTTGTCATCATCTGTTTTCAGACCGGGCAAGGCCGGTCGTTCGATATCACCGACCCCGGATATCATCCCCGGGTTGTTTTTGGCGATCTCGAGTATGCTGTTGAGCGACTGCTCGACCGCACGCATGCGTTGCTCGTTTTGCTCGATGGTATTAACCACATGTTTGGTCAATCGCTCATCTTTTTCATCCACCACCGGATTCAGGACGATTGTATAGCCAAAACCACCCATCACATCCAGCGGATTGATCACAGCATCACTTTGAAAGACATGGCCATCCTTGCGAACACATCCAAGTGGCGTATGCAGGGCATTATTCTGCACGGCTGCACCTGGGCTGACGGCATCTTTCATCAGTTGCACAATATCATCACTGAACAGCTCATCCAGATCCAGATCACTGATTTCATCATCCG
>DMKK01000098.1:478-12850 GCA_003454335.1 Gammaproteobacteria bacterium
TTGGCCATCGATTCAAAGCTCTTTGCCAGCGTAGAAAACTCTCGCAGGCCGTTTGTATTGACAGCAAGGTTCAGTTTTCCCTGCGCCATTTGTTTCATACCCTGAACCATCTGGCCAAGTGGCACAAAAAGAAACCGGCTAAACAACCACAGGGCAAACAACAGGGTAATCAAGGTCAACAACAAAAAACCGCCTGTCGTTACCATTTGCGTATGTTCCATGGTTTTGCTCAGCTGACTTACATCCTCATAACCCACGATTCTGAATGCCGGCTCACCGGCAGGCGTCAACAGGATATATTCAACCGGCAGAAGGCTGTCCGTATCATTCTGTTCATCAATATTTATATGGGCACCCGCCATGGAAAAGACGCTGATTGGCGTTTTGGTGATATTGCTGATTTCCGGCAGATTAAAGGCGGGATCAATAATGACTTCAAGATATCCGACCGCACGCAAGCCACCCACCGGAACCAGCGTTGAGTACATCGGTCCTTTTGCAGACGACCAGAGCGCATCGATCGCCTTCAAACGCTCCGTCCTGGTTCTTTGAATCACCCGGGCCGCCAAATAATCCGACAGGTGATTTTCCAGTCCTGTTATTCCCGCACTGCTTTCTACAACAAGCTCCAGATCAAGACTGTAGACTCGCAGCTTTACCAGGTTGATTTTTGCAAATCCGACAAAACCATTAATAAAGGGGTCATCCAGCAACGTTACCAGCCGCTTCTGTGCGGCGGCGGTTCCCGTTTCCTGGAACGCCTGTAGCAGGTGTTTGTTGTGGCCCAGTTTCATACCCAGATCGAAGGTCTGCTGACTGACTTCCCTGAGTACCTCCTGCGAGGCCACTTCAATAACACGCGACAGGCTGCTGACCTGAGCATCCAGCGCCGCTTGCCTGAAATATGCGCCTGCAAACAAAGATAGAACGATCGCCACAATACCGACCATCATAAAAATGGCCACGGTAACCGTCTTGATAGATATTTTATCTATGCGCATGGATCATATTGTTAATCCGGGAATGAATTGCCAGCTTAGGGTGCCGCCACACTACTCCGTCACCACCGGAAGTCTCTTTTCAGTCCATTCTTTCCAGCCACCGCGGAACCAGTAAATATTTGTGTAGCCCCAGCCAACAACCCGGGTAATGGAATCTGAACTTCTCAGACAGCGCAGCCCGTTGCAGTAGAAAAGCAGCGCTGTGGTTCTGTCGGGGACAAGTAAATCCAGATCCTCGAGTAACAATTCCGTATTCAGGATATTGATGGCCCCCTCAATGTGACCCTTGATATATTCTGTTTTTTTTCTGGAATCAATGACGATCAGATCCGGGTTCGCAAGAATCAGGCTTATCACCTCTTCGGCAGTCAGGATAGTTGCCCCCGGCAGGCTTTCAGGGGCATACGGCTTTTCAGAGGCTACGAGGCTGCTGGATAACCACAATACTACACAGAGAATCAGGGTTCTCATTATAAACAGATAGTCGTCATATCTTATCTTCCTGCCGCCAATCGATTGTTTTGAGTGCCTGCCTCATTCTAACGTAATCCTTACGTCTTATTGATACTCGCAACGGAATAGTTTAGAATTATTCTTCTTGTTGCTTCAATGACAGAATCAGCAGGGTAATAAAACGAATTGGACAAGGATTGTTTCATGACATACAAGCATCTGGCTGCTGTTGTATATCTGTTTATAACATTTATGATTCTGTCAGCGCCCGTAAAGGCAGAGCAAATATCCGACCATTACTATCTCCATGAAACGTCCAGTCTGACAGTCTCAGGCAGTTCAATACAGGGTGGCGACACGGCAGGTGGTCAGACCGCATTCAAGCTGCTGGATACCGTCTGGATCCTTGGCTTCGCCATATCAGGACTGGTACTTTTAAGAAAAGTACAAGGCGAGTAACCCCGCACCACCTACATTTTCCTGCGTGCCTCCACCACGTTGGGCAACTGCCCGATCTTTGTCAGCACACGACTCAGCTGACCAATATCTGCAACCTCCAGTGTCAGGCTCATTCTCGCAATACCATCCCGCTCATCTGTCGCCGTATTGACTCCATTGAGGTTGATTTTGTCATTAGCCAAAACTGCAGTTATATCGCGCAACAGGCCGGAACGATCATAAGCTTCTACCACGATATCAACCAGGTAGCTTTCATCGGATGCGCTACCCCACTCCACCTCAATCAGGCGATCACGGTCTTCACCTTGCAGTCGTAATACATTGCCGCAGTCCTGGCGATGTATCGTGACCCCACGTCCGCGTGTTATATAACCGATAATCGGGTCATTCGGTACCGGACTGCAACAACGCGCGGTTGAAGTCAGCAGGTTACCCACACCCAGAATCTTGAAACCAGCGGCTGTTGTTGAATGTTCTTTTCTCGCCAGCCGGGGACGATTTGTTTCGAGTGCTGACTGCCGCGGGACCAGTTCATTGAGCGCATTGGCGATATTACCTGCTGTTATATCGCCATGGCCGAGCGCTTCCAGGAACCCGTCAACCTGAGCATGTCTGAAACGGTTGGCAAGTTTATCCATGGACATGTCATTAATTCCCAGGCGGTGGAGTTCCCGGTCCAGAATGCTCCGACCCGCAGCGACATTGTGTTCATAGTCCTGGCGCTTGAACCATGAACGTACCCGCGACCTGGCACGCGAGGTTTTCAGATAGCCCAGGTGTGTATTCAACCAGTCACGACTGGGGACACCCTGGCGGGTTGTCAGTACCTCGACCTGTTCCCCGTTCTGCAAGGCGTAGGTCAATTGCACGATGCGACCATTCACCTTTGCCCCGCGACAGCGGTGCCCGACCTCCGTGTGTACCGCATAGGCGAAGTCCAGCGGGGTTGCTCCCTGCGGCAGGTCAATGATCCGGCCCTGTGGCGTCAGTACATAGACCCGGTCGTGAAAGGCCTCGGACTTGAAGCGATCAACAAAATCACGGGCGCTGTCTTCCTCGTCTTTCCACTCCAGCACCTGTCGCAACCAGGCAATCTTTTCTTCATAGCCTGCATCGCCTCCCCCGCCTTCCTTGTAACGCCAGTGGGCAGCAACACCCAGTTCGGCATGCTGATGCATTTCTTCGGTACGAATCTGGATCTCCAGATTATGGCCATCCGGCCCGACCACCGCAGTGTGCAATGACCGATAAAGATTTTTCTTGGGGTTTGCGATGTAGTCGTCAAATTCATTCGGAATATGCCGCCACAGGCCATGCACAATACCCAGTGCGGCATAGCAGTCCTTTTCCTCTTTCACCAATATGCGTACAGCACGCATATCAAAGACCTGGTCGAAATCAATCTTCTTGCGCTGCATCTTCCGCCAGATACTGTTGATATGTTTTGGCCGCCCGCTGATGCTTGCCTTGACACCGGCTTTCCCCAGTTCCCTTTCAAGAACAGCAATGACGCGTTTTATATAACTTTCACGGTCCTCACGTTTCTCGTCCAGCTGCCTGGCCAGTTGCCGGTACGCATCCGGTTCCAGATAGCGCAGCGAGAGATCTTCCAGCTCCCACTTGACCTGCCAGATGCCCAGCCGATTTGCCAGGGGTGCATAAATTTCCATTGTTTCCTGCGCAATACGTCCCTGCCGCTCACTGTCGAGATGCTGCAGAGTGCGCATGTTATGCAACCGGTCTGCAAGCTTGATGAGAACGACCCGCACATCGTCCGCCATCGCCAACAACAGCTTGCGCAGGCTTTCAGCCTGTACATGTCCCTGGTTGCCTTCCTGGTCCAGTTGCTGGAACTCACCGATGCGTTCCATCTTGGTGACACCATCAACCAGGTGGGCAATAACCGGCCCGAATTCCGTGCTGACATCCTCTAGCGTGACATCGGTATCCTCGACCACATCATGCAACATGGCCGCGGCGAGCGTCTCGTAATCCAGGTTCAGCCCCTTCAGAATTTCGGCAACAGCAAGGACATGCGAGTAATAGGGTTCGCCGGAAGCACGCTGCTGGTCACGGTGGGCAGTGCTTGCCCAGGCGGCAGCTTTCTCGAGGACCTGCTTCTCTGAATCAGGGCGCCCGCTTAGCAAAGCCGCGACCAGTGCCTGGCAATCACTGGTCAGCCTGTGCTGTTCCGAATGCGTGGGGGTGTCGTCCATTCGATTTCTAAAGCAACAAGTTATCCAGTATTTAAAGATAATTGCTCGGTAACTATCCAGCACATTCTACGAACTGATGGGTGCGTCGCTGCGCTCCTTCACCCATCCTACAATAAACCGTTGCTCTATGTAGGATGGGTGAAGGAGCGCAGCGACGCACCCATCAGGCGGCAAGCGCGGCTCTCGACAAAGGAAAATAGTTTACGGGGATTTTCTGTCCTGGTCAGGCTCCACTGGAGTTTCGACAGGGCTGTCCACGGGGGCTTCCACTGGCGCCGTCTCCTGGTTGATCGGGGCGACTACCGCTACCGGAGGTGTCGTACTTACCTGTGCCGGTTGCCCACCTGCCGGGTCGGCAAACGCGTCATTCAGGGTCTGTACATGCCGGTTTGCGTCATGGATAACCCGTTGCAGACGTTTGCGGGCACGGTTCCCCCAGCCAACGGGTGATTTCCGGAATATGCTGTGCCAGGGGCGGGTATTAAAAAGAAATGCGCTGCGAAGTCGCTCCAGTTCAATGCCATGACCAGTTTGCTTCTCAAGCTTGTGTATTACGCGCCGCTCTGCAAATTTACGCACCCTGAAATGCAGGTAGACAAATACACCTGCAGCCAGCACGCAAAAGATCAGCGTCCAGGCGATATTGTTGCTTGAGCCTTCCCACCATCCGGGTGTTTGCCATTTAAAACCATCCCTGAAGCCAAGCCATCCAGTGACAAGCACAGCTACAAGCAGCATGCCCGCTGCCAGCAGACCATCTCCCCAGAGGACCAGTTTGCGCCAGTGAGCCTTCAATGACTCAATCTGCGGAACAATCTTTTCCTCAATGTGATGTGCAGTTTTATCCAGCATCCCGGTAATTCGGTAGGCGCGTTCAACCCCGACACCCTGGATGCGCTGATGAATTTCTTCCAGGTCATGATCCCGCTTGGATTCATAACGTTGACGCAGCGCCTCGTCCTCGATAGGTACCGCTACCTCCGGATTGTAGATACTATAAAACCGGCCGGCAGTTAAACCTTCCTGTGCCACTGCGCGTTGCCATGCCCCCACCACTTCTTCCGGGTTATCTTCCCGCGCCGTGGTATCCATCTGGTTCAGGATAAAGACAAACTTGTTGGCATCCGCACGGTGAATGGTATCGCCCACGAGATGCGCAAGCGTGTCCCGCATCGCACCCGGTTCCGGGTGGCGGGCATCGAAAAACACCAGCACCAGGTCAGACAGGTCGATAATGTGATCCGTCAATCGTAGTGTGGCCGTTCGCTGGGAATCCGCATCAAACCCGGGAGAGTCAATAATGATTCGGCCACGCAGTTTTTCACTGAGACTGGTCTTCAGTTGCAGATAGGTATCAACACGCCGCCCCTCACCCTGGGCAACCTTTTCAAGTTCATTACTGATTTGATAAAACGGGAAGCGTGGATCTGCATCCAGTGCGGTACCGGGTAAGGCCTTGGTGCCATGATCCCCGCCAAAACAGACGACGGTGAACTTGTCATCGACGGCCTGGTTGCCGGTAGACTGAAGGGGCTGCCCCAGGTAGTGATTGATAAAGGTAGATTTACCGGCAGAGAATGTGCCGAGCACCGAGATCATCGGCCACCAGGATATCTGGGTTGCAAAGGACTGCTCGGTGTTCAGGAGTCCCATCGAACGACCCACCTGATCCAGATGCCGATAGCTCTCAACCGCCTCTACCAGCACCGGGCTTTCTTTCTTCAGGTGCTGCTCCAGATCCTTGAGCCGCTGCTTGATTATTTTTCCAGAGCTAAACATCAGCAATTCCTTTATATAGTTGTTGTAATATACTGTATATTATATATATTTCCCGTCTGCCTCTGGTTTGCTATCCGCCGTGGCAGTACAGCTAACCAGCATGTCCTGCATACAAATTTATCAGTGGAGCGTCAGATTCCGTTCCTCAGAAGTCCCCTTCAGCACCACGATTCATGATATCCAGAATAATGTCCTTGACCCTGTTGGCCTCTTCAAAGAGCTCCGGTGGCAACTCGGTGCCGCCATGTATCATCATATCCATATTAAGTGTATACAACCACAATTGACCGTTCTTGTCCTCGACAAGTGCTAATCGGCAAGGCAGGTAGGCCGAAAAGGAATCGGAATAGTCGATCATCTTGGCTGCAGTCAGCGGATTACAGAACATATAGATTTTCCAGAAACGCTGATCCTCGCCCGTCATTGCGGCAACCTGCTCGGAAAGGGGCAACTCGCCCACATTCTTGAAGTTGTGTTCATTGGCCACAAAGCGCATGGTCTCTTCCACGTCCTCTGCAGTCAGGCCTTCGGCCACGGGTCGTTTCCAGACAGTTGCCTCGGCGCCATTGCCGGTCGCCAACAAGGACTTTGTCATATCCATGTAGACCTGTGGCGCCATGGGATCAAATGTCTTGAGATTCTGCAGATCCTTGAAGTTCTGCATACCAAAATCATAGGTAACCGCAACCCAAGCCAGTCCGGCCAGCATGGCAAGTCCAATCAACGCCAATAGATTCCAGATCAGTTTAATCATAACTACCCTCTTTCACCGTGAAGATTCATGTAATACTGTTTATGGTGCGACCTGACTGGCATTGATCTGATTCTCAAGATCATCTGCCTCAACGCCGGTTAAACCGCGGATTACATCAAGCATTTGTCTTGCCTGTACCACTTTTCCGTCGTTCAGCAAACGCACCCCTGCTTCATAGTAGACAGCTGATGCCTGCTGCCATTGTCCCTGTGCAAAATACATATTGCCCAATTCACCATACCAGTCCGGATTATCCGGCTCGAGTTGTATCAGCCGTCGATAGTGATTTTCTGCCGCTTCATAATCATGGAGCCAGTAAGCCTCGCGTGCCGCTGCCAGGAATTCATAGGTGCTTTTCCCTGCTTTGCTCTCCAGCGAAGTAACCGCTGTGTCTACAGACTCCGGTTGCGGATCAGTGAGCGGTTCTGCAGCAAGTATGGACGGAGCCATGTCAGCTAACGGTGATTCAAGCTGTTCAGTTACGACCTCACTCTCTGTGACGGTTACTGCAGTGGAGACTTCTTCATCTACAGACGCCGGCTGCGGATCAATGAGCGGTTCTGCAGCAGATATGGACGGGGCCCTGTCAGCTACAGGTGATTCAATCTGTTCGGTTACGATCTCACTTTCTGTGACGGTTACCGTAGAGGACATTTCTTCAGCTACAGACTCCGGCTGCGGATCAATGATCGGCTCTGCAACTGGCATGGACAGTGCCCTGTCAGCTAATGGTGATTCAATCTGTTCAGTTACGACCGCACTTTCTGTGACAGCTGCAGACGGTGCAGCTACCACCGGCTCTGCAAGCATAACTTTCGGGACAGCCAACTCATCCTCTTCTGCAGCAGCAGGGCTTATTTCCGGGGATTCATCAACAGTGTCAGGAACAACTACGTCTACTGGTAACACCACATCCTGTGTCAGGATTTCCCCGGTCACTTCGACCTCAGGTACTTCAACCTGCGGGGTTTCTATCTCCGGGGCTACTACCTCTGGCACTTCGACCTCCGGGGCTTCTATCTCCGGGGCTACTACCTCTGGCACTTCGACCTCCGGGGCATCCAGCGGTACTTCCGTGGTTGCTTCCGGGCTTGTTGTTACAGCTTCCGGCAGAGCACGATCAACAGTAGCTGGCGCAGCATCTGTCCCGGTGCCCGATTTATCTTCAACAACCAGAAATTCAGGCAGATCCCATTCTGGAAATAAATCGCCGCGGTACATTAGCGTAATGGCGATTAACACAACCACTACCAGTGCAAAACCGTGACTCAGAATACGTGCAAGTAAATTCATTATGCCTGCTCCTTATTCCTAAATTTGGTTCACTTGCCGACGACATCCGGGTAAAGCGCGGTGGCCAGTGTATGAAACTCTTCTGCAGCCTTGCTGCGCGGCCACATCTCGAACACTGTCAGCCCTTCGCTGAGCGAGCGTCGGAAGTTGGTGCGCATTTTCAGTCTGTGCGGCAACACAATATCGATCCCCGGTAACATTTTTAAAGCTGACTCGGTTTCATGGGTTTCACGGATCGCTTTATTGGTGTCCGCGCGATTCACAAATGCCATTATTTGCTGACTGCCGTTCATTTTTACGACATTCAGATCGGGCCCGATAATATGCAGAAAGCGCTGCGTGGCCCATACATCTGCCTGACTCGGTGGAACGGGAATCAGTATCCTGTCAGCTGCGCTCATGGCTTCTTTCATGGCAGCCATATTGGCTGCTCCCACATCAACGATGACTTCAGCATCGTCATGTGACTTCAATTGTTCCTGTAAAACGGCTCGCACGGAATGAATAGTCAGATACGGCTTGTTACCGATATCTTTTCTCAGCATCCCGAGATCACTAAGGGTACATTGGGGGTCAAGATCGTAACCAACGACACGACGGCCATGTTTTTCAAGCCAGACAGAGAGGTTAAAAGCGACAGTACTCTTGCCGGAACCACCCTTGAGGTTAGCGATAACAGTTATCATTACCCGAACTTATACCTTTTTTGCCAATGGAAAACGTAAAACGAGCCACAGCGCATTACTGCGCCGGGCCCGTTTACGAACAGACCTGCTTACTGAGCGCTGCCAGCAGCCGGTGCAGCCGGTGCTGCCTGCGGTGCGCCGTACGGAGCCGGAGCACCGTAGCCGTAACCGGGACCACCGTAGCCATAGCCAGGACCAGGGCCATAACCATAACCGGGGCCATAACCACCATAGCCGCCACGATTATAGTAATCGCCATTACCACGGCCATAACCACGGCCATAACCGCTGCCGCGACCACTGCCACTGCCGCTCATGTTGAAGCCAAAGCTGCCGTCCATATCGCCATCACCATAGCCATCACCCCAGCCATCACCAGAGCCATAGCCAGAGCCATAGCCATCGTTGTAGCCCCGGTTATTACCACCCCAGGGACCCCAGTTGCCCCAGGCATGGGCAGATGTCATCGGGAGTGCAACAAGTCCTGTAATTGCGGCTGCATACAGAGTTTTTGTTAATGTTTTCATACTTTAAACACCTCTCACTATTAATAATAACTTGCATGTAAACTGCAAGCCTCTACCCCCGCTACACTACCAGGATCAGCAACTGCGGGGAGTCACCATTACTGATCACATCAGGATACCGGTATTCCGGTTTCAATCCAATGTTCTAACGACTCTCTGGCTGGTACCGACACAGTCCCCCAGCGAAAGCCGTACAATCCGTGCATATCCGAAGTACTACCATACCGAACCATAGTTTGTCGTTCCGGGCACCTGACCGGTTTGTCCGGGAGTCACCCCATAATAACTATTGGTTCCTGTCCCCGGTACCCCCCACGGTGATAAATAGCCACCCTGTGCCCCGGTACCCGTTGGCCAGGCCTCAGTTGATACAGCAGGATTCTGATTGCTGTCTGGCCCGGCCAGACTGCCCCAGGGACGGGGAACATATTGATACTGGGGCTGATACTGATACTGGGGTGCAACGGGTTGCGGCACCGTGACTACAGGCTGTTGACCTGCCCAGACTTGCGGCTGCTGGTATTGAGTCACGGGTGGTTGTGCCTGGTACACAGGCTGTGGCGACCTGTACACGGGTTGCTGTGCAGGAATAGCCCACGGTTGCTGAGCAACGTTCCCCTGATAGGCGGGTGGCGCTATCACAGGGTGTACCGGGACAGGCACATAAACCATTGGCTGCTGCCGGTGTTTAGGCGCTGGATACCACTCCCTGACCGGCAATGGAGACTCTGCTGGTTCGGGCCGGGTTTGCGGCTTGGTAATTTCTTCATTCTCACAGGCACTGGTCAGGGTGACTGAAATTAGTAACAGAAATCTCAGCATCCATGTTATTTCAGAAAATCCCGTGTGCTGAATCATAGCCATTAATTGTCTTGTGGAAGAGCACCACTTCAAGGCGCCCCTGTTCCAGACGGATGACCATACGGGCGCGGATTTCTCATCCTGGCATCATACGCCGGTGGCGGTGGTACCTGTTGTTCGCCCTGGCCGTATGCCGGTCCCCCGTAATAGCCGTAGGCTGGTTGATTCCTGTAACCGGAATAACCGGCAGGTGGTGCAGAACGTGTCTGCGCCGGATAACGGGGCGGCGTGGAATAATAATAGCCCGGTGGAGATGGCGCTACACGTTCCATGCGTCCAGGCGTCACGGGTTGCGCTGACTGTTGCGAGTCCAGAGCCGCAGCAGGATTGTCCTGTTGGGGAAGAGTGGCCGGCATACCTGCAGCTGGCGGGTTAGCAAGGGCATCGGCCGGGATATCATCGACAGCGGAAGTCGTCACAGCATCCATAGGCAGAGGGGGTATGGCATCTACGCCGGGCACACGCGGATCAATGTTCACGGCACGGTACGGACCCGGTGGCGGTGGTGCTGACACAACTGCCCAGTCATCCGTGTACGTGAACTCGGAACGCGGGGCCGATTCATCGGCAAGTACAGGGGCCGTCATCAACAGCAGAGACAGTATCACCGAGCCAATAACAACCTCTCGTCTACTCTTCATCACTCACTCCTGTAGGTATATCCCTGGTTGACTATTAATCCTGCTACTACCAGCTTAGTCCAAATCCTGCTTCAAGCGAATACCACGCCGCTTTGCCCCAACGATTCCATTGGCATCTTCTTCAGTATCCGTATCCGTTTTATTCGCGGCAGTCGTGTTTTTCGACGCAGCAGCCTTAGAGGCTTCCACGGGTGCAGGTGGCGTATCAGGCAGTTCTTCCGGCGCTGCCTCCTGTGGTGGCGGTGGCGCACTCTTGGCCTCGCTTGGTGGGGCCTCTCGCGGTGGCGGAGCCGTGCCCTTAGCCTTGCTTGGTGGTGTTTCCCGCGGTGGCGGAGCCGTGCCCTTAGCCTTGCTTGGCGGTGTTTCTCGCGGTGGCGGAACCGTGCCACCTGCCTTTGTTGGTGGGGCTTCCCGCGGTGGCGGGGGTGTGCCGCCGCCAGGCCTCGGTGGCGGTGGAGTTCCACCGCCCGCTCGTGGTGGCGGTGGTGTGCCCCCACCGCCTCCTCCACCAAATATCTTCTGAACACCCATGAAAATCATGGTGAAGACGGCCTTGATAAGAATAAACACCCAGGAAAAGACCGAGAAAATCATCCCCCACAGGCGCGCCAGCAGGCCTGGCCGTGAATCTGCAGACGAAGCTTCTGCAACTCCCTTCTCTATCTGTTGAAAGGCTGCGCTGACCCTTACCTGACCCTCATCGCTGGTCTCAACGTAGAATTGCTTGCGTGCGCTGATACAACCCAGCGGAATAATCAGCAGGGCCATCACTGTCGCAACACCGGCACCAAACAGCAGGCTGATCGCCATACCGTTAAAGATCGGGTCACTCAGAATTGCAAAGGCGCCAGCCATCAGGGTCAGAGACGTAATAAAGATGGGGCGCATGCGCAGTTCCGCGCCTCTTACTGCCGCTTCCCTGACTTCATTCCCTTTCGCTACTTCAAGCTTCACGAATTCGACTATCAGAATGGATTGTCGAACGATGATCCCACCCAGCGCGATCATGCCGATCATGGAGGTAGCAGTGAATTCAGCCCCCATGATCCAGTGGCCAGGGACGATGCCCATCATGGTGACGGGTATCGGCGACATAATCAGGCCGGCGATGGCGAAGTTCTTGAACTCCCAGACGATGAGACCATAAATCAGGATCAGCGCCGCCATGAAGGCACCACCCATATCACGGAAGGTCTCGTAGGTCACGGTCCACTCACCTCCCCACTCATAAGCAGACACCGTATCATCAGCAGGCGGGCCAAACAGATTCCAGGGCATGGTCTCCATGATCACCCCGTCGGGAGTCGTGTATTCCCTGACCAGGTCCTCGATATACAGCATGCCGTATATCGGCGCACCCAAACGGCCCTGCATCTCGGCAGTGACGTATTCGATGCCACGCAGATCCTTGGTATAGATGACGGGGTCCTCATAACCCTTCTTGAATTCACCGAGTTCAGACAGGGGGATAGTCTTGCCATCATTCGTCGGGATGGGCAGATCGCCGAGACGGGTAACCTGGGAGCGGATCGCCAGCGGGATCTGCATAATAATGTAGGTCGGTTCCAGGACAGAACCACGCTTGATATCCCCCAGCTTGAAACTGCCCATTGCCATGGCCAGGCTGCCATTGATGGTGTCTACCGAAATACCACGGCGAACAGCCTTCTCTGTATCTACATCGAAGCGCCAGTATTCATAG
>DMKK01000012.1 GCA_003454335.1 Gammaproteobacteria bacterium
TCGGTGAGTGCAACGGGACAGGGGGTTGCTGTACCCCATTTCCGTTGGCGCAGCCGAGCATCGCAGGGATTTTGAGAGCAAGCGAGCCACCCTGTCGAGCTGTATTTGCTAGCCGCAGGCGCGGCAAATGCTGCGAGTTTGGCGAGCACTCAAAATACCGAGAAGCACAGGGAACCCGCGGAGCGGGCAAGCCATCGGGCCGCGTTTCTTTTGGGTACTTTTCTTTGGCGGAGCAAAGAAAAGTACCTCGCCCTTCAGGACGAAACCCTGATACAAAGAATTCACAAAAGCCAACTTTGGAATTCATATTGACTTAAGCCCCCCAAACTCCCACTCTTTGGCCATTCTCCAAAAAACATACCGACAAATATGACACGAATAGCAATAACCGGCGCAGCCGGTCGCATGGGGCGCAGCCTGATAGAAGCATGTCACCAGACTGCCGGGCTGGAGCTCACGGTAGCACTTGAGCATCCGGACAGTTCGCTGCTTGGCAGCGATGCGGGTGAGTTGGCGGGCCTCGGAAAACTGGGCGTACTGCTCGGTGCGGACCTTGCAGCGGTGACCGATGATTTTGATGTGCTGATCGATTTCACCCGGCCGGAACCTACGCTCGCGAATCTGGAGGTCTGCCGGCAGGCGGGTCGCGGTATGGTGATCGGAACCACCGGATTCAGTGATGCACAGAAGGTACAGATCAAGGCGGCTGCGCAGGATATGGGCGTGGTGTTTGCCCCCAACATGAGCGTTGGTGTCAATGTCTGTCTGAAATTGCTGGAGTTGGCCGCCCGGGTGCTGGGTGATGACGTGGATGTCGAGGTGATTGAGGCGCATCACCGCCATAAGGTGGATGCCCCCTCGGGCACGGCGCTGCGTATGGGTGAGGTTGTTGCCGAGGCGTTGGGTCGTGACCTTAAATCCTGCGCCGTCTATGGCCGCGAGGGACATACCGGTGAGCGCGAGCGCCAGACGATTGGTTTCGAGACGATTCGCGCGGGAGATATTGTTGGCGACCACACCGTATTGTTTGCCGGCACCGGTGAGCGCATCGAAATTACCCACAAGGCTTCCAGCCGCATGACCTTCGCCAATGGCGCCATCCGGGCGGCTGGCTGGCTAATGGGGCGGGATGCCGGACTATTCGATATGCAGGACGTGCTGGACCTGCACTAGCCCGCACTTCTCACCGTGGTGAGAAATGCCGGCTAGGCCTTCCCGGATTCCGGGGTAGCCGTTGCCATAGACAGCCCCCACCCCCATCCAGTACAATTCGCGCCATTATTTGATTGTTTTATCCAGTAGTTCAAAAACGGGAAGGTTCCTCGGGAGCCCTCCCGTTTTCTACGTTAGACGTGGAGGTCTCCTTGAGAAAAGCGGCCCTGTTGGCCCTGGCAGACGGAAGTATTTTCCGTGGCGTTGCTATTGGTATTGACGGGAAAATAGCCGGTGAGGTGGTTTTCAATACGGCCATGACTGGCTACCAGGAAATTCTCACGGATCCTTCCTACGCACAACAGATCGTTACCCTGACCTACCCGCATATTGGTAATGTCGGGACGACCCCTGAAGATGAAGAGGCGAGTACTATCCACTGTTCCGGGCTGGTGATCAGGGACCTGCCGCTGCTGGCCAGCAACTGGCGCAGCCAGTCCTCACTTGAAGAATACCTACAGACACGTGGCATTATCGGCATTGCGGATATCGATACTCGCCGGCTGACTCGTCTGCTGCGCGAGCAGGGCGCACAGGCCGGCTGCATTATGGCCGGTGATGCGCTTGATGAGGCGGCTGCATTGTCCATGGCACGTGATTTTCCCGGTCTTAAGGGTATGGATCTTGCGAAGGAAGTAACGACGGCCGAGGCCTATAGCTGGAGCCAGGGCTGCTGGTCACTGGCCAACGGACTGCCTGATGACAGCGCAGCGGATACCTTGCCCTGGCATGTGGTGGCCTACGACTTCGGTGTGAAGCGTAATATTCTGCGGATGCTGGTTGATCGGGGCTGCCGCCTGACGGTGGTGCCGGCAACAACGCCGGCGTCCGAGGTGCTGGCCATGGAGCCGGATGGCGTGTTCCTGTCCAATGGCCCGGGGGATCCCGAACCCTGTGATTATGCCATTACGGCTATCCAGGAGTTGCTGGACAGTGGTCTGCCGATATTTGGTATTTGCCTTGGTCATCAGTTGTTGTCGCTGGCCAGCGGTGCCAGCACCATCAAGATGAAATTCGGTCATCACGGCGCCAACCATCCGGTGCAGGACCTGGAGGGCAAACAGGTCATGATTACCAGTCAGAATCACGGCTTCGCGGTCGACGATGCCAGCCTGCCGGATAAGCTCATTGCGACGCACCGTTCCCTGTTTGATGGTTCGCTGCAGGGAGTGTCGCGCACCGACTGTCCGGCGTTCAGTTTCCAGGGACACCCTGAAGCCAGTCCCGGCCCGCATGATGTTGCACCCTTGTTCGATCAATTTATTGACATGATCAAGGCGAGGACAGCCTGAATTATGCCAAAGCGTACTGATATCAACAGCATTTTAATCATTGGCGCGGGCCCGATTGTGATTGGGCAGGCCTGCGAGTTCGATTATTCCGGTGCCCAGGCCTGCAAGGCCCTGCGCGAGGAAGGCTACCGGGTGGTGCTGGTGAACTCCAACCCGGCCACCATTATGACCGATCCGGACATGGCGGATGCGGTGTATATCGAACCGGTGTACTGGCAAACAGTGGCGCATATTATCGAGAAAGAACGCCCCGATGCCCTGTTGCCCACCATGGGCGGGCAGACCGGGCTGAACTGTGCACTGGACCTGGTGCGCGAGGGCGTACTGGAAAAATTCGGTGTTGAACTCATCGGTGCCAGTCGTGAAGCCATTGACATGGCCGAGGATCGCGGTCTGTTTCGTGATGCCATGACCGAGATCGGCCTGAGTACGCCGCATGCAAAAGTGGTACACAGCATGGAGGAGGCTCACCAGGGGCAGGCCTCGATCGGTTTCCCGGTCATTATCCGGCCGTCCTTTACCATGGGCGGCAGTGGCGGTGGCATTGCCTATAACAGGGAAGAATTTGTTGCCATCTGCGAACATGGCCTTGATCTGTCACCAACCACCGAGGTGTTACTGGAAGAGTCGATCCTTGGCTGGAAAGAATTCGAGATGGAAGTGGTGCGTGACAGGAACGACAACTGCATCATTATTTGCTCCATCGAAAATCTCGATCCCATGGGTGTCCATACCGGCGACTCCATTACCGTGGCGCCGGCACAAACGCTGACAGACAAGGAATACCAGTTGATGCGTAATGCATCGATCGATGTGCTGCGCAAGATTGGTGTAGAGACCGGCGGTTCCAATGTGCAGTTCGCGATTAATCCTGAAGATGGCCGCATGATCGTGATCGAGATGAACCCGCGGGTGTCACGGTCCTCTGCGCTGGCTTCCAAGGCGACCGGTTTCCCGATCGCCAAGGTGGCTGCAAAACTGGCCGTCGGCTTTACCCTGGACGAATTGCAGAACGAGATTACCGGCGGTGCGACACCGGCTTCCTTTGAGCCGGCGATTGACTATGTTGTCACCAAGGTACCGCGGTTTACCTTTGAAAAATTCCCGCAGGCCGAGTCGGTACTCGGTACGCAGATGAAGTCTGTTGGCGAGGTAATGGCCATCGGCCGAACCTTCCAGGAATCCCTGCAGAAGGCCCTGCGTGGGCTCGAAACCGGTGTTGATGGCCTGGACGAGATTGTTGATCTGTCTGCCGAAGGTGCGCGGGATGAATTGATAAAAGAGCTGCGTATCGCCCGTCCGGAGCGGTTGTGGAATGTCGCTGACGGTTTTCGCGCCGGCCTGACGCTGGAGGAACTGTTTGAACTAACCGCGATTGATCCCTGGTTCCTGGTGCAAATTGGTGACCTGGTGGCCGAGGAAGACACCCTGCGTTCCATGAGTGTGGATGCACTCGATGCCGGGCGCCTGCAGCAACTGAAGCGCAAGGGCTTCTCGGATCGTCGCCTGGCCAGCCTGATGGATTGTACCGAGGGCAAGGTGCGCCGGCGTCGTCATGACCTGCATGTCCGGCCGGTGTACAAACGGGTTGATACCTGTGCGGCCGAGTTTTCAACATCGACAGCCTATATGTATTCCACTTATGAAGAGGAATGTGAATCGGCGCCAACCGGCAACGACAAGATAATGGTGCTGGGTGGTGGTCCGAACCGGATTGGGCAGGGCATCGAGTTTGATTACTGTTGCGTGCACGCGGCCATGGCCTGTCGTGCCGATGGTTTTGAGACCATTATGGTCAACTGCAATCCGGAAACGGTCTCAACCGATTACGACACCTCCGACCGCCTGTATTTCGAACCCCTGACCCTGGAAGACGTGCTGGAAATTATTCATGTCGAACAGCCGAAAGGTGTGATTGTGCAGTACGGGGGGCAGACACCACTTAAATTGTCGCGTGGACTGGAAGCCAACGGTGCACCGGTCATTGGGACCTCGGCCGATGCCATTGACCATGCAGAAGACCGTGAACGTTTTCAGCAGATGGTGCTGAAACTGGGGTTGCTGCAGCCACCAAACCAGATTGCCTCAACGGCTGAAGAAGCACTGAACCTTGCAGAAAAAGTCGGTTACCCGCTAGTGGTCCGGCCGTCCTACGTGCTCGGCGGGCGTGCGATGGAAATTGTTTATTCGGAAGATGATCTGGCGCGCTATATGCGCGAGGCCGTGCAGGTTTCCAACGATTCTCCGGTGCTGCTGGACCGCTTCCTCGACGATGCTGTCGAGGTGGATGTTGATGCTGTCTGTGATGGTGAAGATGTTCTGATCGGCGGTATCATGGAACACATTGAGCAGGCCGGTGTGCATTCGGGTGATTCGGCCTGTTCGCTGCCGCCCTATACACTCAGTGAAGACGTGCAGGCGCGCATGTGTGATCAGGTTGCCCGAATGGCCAAAGAGCTCAAGGTGCACGGGCTGATGAATACGCAGTTTGCGGTCAAGGGCGAGGATATCTATCTTATCGAGGTGAATCCGCGTGCTTCACGGACCGTGCCCTTCGTATCCAAGGCGACGTACCGGCCGCTGGCAAAGATCGGGGCCAGGGTCATGACGGGTACCTCCCTGCGGGAGCAGGGCCTGACGGAGGCGTACACATCGGCCTTCTTTTCTGTCAAGGAAGCCGTGTTTCCGTTTATCAAGTTCCAGGGTGTCGATCCCCTGCTGGGGCCGGAAATGAAATCCACCGGTGAGGTGATGGGTATCGGAAGTACCTTCGGCGAGGCGTTTGCCAAGGCCCAGTTGGGCGCCGGTAACGCAGTGCCCGTCAGTGGCACTGCCTTTCTGAGTGTGCGCAAGGCCGACCGTCAGGGGGTTGTTGCCCTGGCACATGACCTGGTGAAAAAGGGCTATAACCTGGTTGCCACGCGGGGCACCGCAAAGGCAATCAGTGCTGACGGTGTCGAGTGTGCTGTGGTCAACAAGGTGATGGAAGGCAGACCGCATATCGTCGATATGATGAAGAACGGTCAGATAGATCTGATCGTTAATACGACAGAAGGCAAGCGTGCTATTGCAGACTCTTACACGATTCGCAGAACAGCCCTGCAAAACAAAATATCCTATAGCACGACACTGGCAGGTGCGCGTGCCACCTGTATGGCGCTGGAATATTTGACGACTGCCAGTGTCAACAGCCTGCAGGATCTGCATCAGGAGCAGAGAAAATGACAACGAAAGTCCCGATTACCGCCAGTGGCGCCGAAAAACTGCGTGCAGAACTTGTGCAGCTGAAGACCGTTGAGCGGCCACGGATCATCCAGGCGATTGCCGAGGCGCGTGCTCATGGCGATTTGAAAGAGAATGCCGAGTATCACGCGGCGCGTGAGCAACAGAGTTTTGCAGAAGGCCGTATCAAGGAAATCGAGGGCAAGTTGAGTAATGCCCATATTGTTGATGTCACCACCCTGGATGTCAGTGGCAAGGTGGTCTTCGGTTGTACGGTAGAATTGATTGATGAAGATACCGAGGAAACGATTGTCTATCAGATCGTGGGTGAAGACGAGGCCGATATCAAGATCGGGAAGATCTCCTACAGTTCACCCATCGCACGCGCCCTGATTACCAAGATGGAAGGTGATGTTGTCGCGGTGATGGTGCCGGGTGGCGAGCGCAGCCTGGAGATCATCGAAGTCCAGTATATATAGTCATTTTTCGCGCCTGCGGGAAGATCATTCGTGCGAGATTACGCAGGATGCGCTTCGTACCTCAGCATCCTACATATATAGAAGATTTATTCGATGAAGACCAACCTTCTTCCTGCCTCCGAGCGGATTCTCCTCACCTTATGGGTTGGCGCATTATTGGTGATTGGCTTCATCGTGGCTCCCGCTTTGTTTGCGGAACTGGATGATCGCGCCCTGGCCGGCAGTGTCGCCGGCAGCCTGTTTACACTGACCAGTTATCTCGGACTGGTTTGCGGCAGCCTGTTACTGGTTTTCAATGGTGTAAGTTTCAGGTGTATCAACTGGCGTGCAGTCGTTATTGTCAGCATGTTACTGCTGGTTGTCATTGGTCAGTTTGTGATTACCCCGATGGTGGCAGATTTGCGTGTGCAGGGACTGACCGACACACCGCGCTTTGGTCAGTTACATGGGTTGGCGAGCGTGCTGTTTATAATAACCAGTGCGCTGGGACTGTTACTGGTAGCCGCAGGCCAACAAGGTCGAGACCAGGACCGTAGCCCGTAGGATGCGCTTCGTACCTCAGCACATCCTGCTGCCATAGAAAGTTCCGGGTAGACAGCCCGTAGGATGGGTAAAGGAGCGCAGCGACGTACCCATCAGAAAGTCGGAGCAGGATGCGGAAGCTTCGTGCCGCATCCTGCGGCCTAGTCCGGCTTCTTCCTGTAGACGAGTGCAATGTGGCCGACAGCCTGTACCAGTTCGGCGTCGAGGCTGTCGCAAATCCGGGTGATGATCTGTTTGCGTTCATCGCGCTCGGCACCACCGATCTTGATCTTCATCAACTCATGATGATCAAGTGATAGCTCGATTTCCCGGAGTACCGCCTTGGTCAGCCCGGCATTGCCAATGCTGACAACCGGTTTAAGGGTATGCCCGCGACCCCGCAGGTCGTGTTTTATTTTTTCAGTCAGTGACATGGTCTGTTATTCCGTGAACAATGGGGAGATTATACGGGTAACTGAATGCTGACTGACAATGAATGGTTAAGTTAAATGGGCAGGAGCAAAAGCAGCCATCAGTGGCTGAAGGCACATTTTGATGATGAATTCGTCAAGCGGGCGCAACGTGACGGTTATCGCTCCCGTGCTGTGTATAAACTGGAAGAAATCCAGCGGAAAGACCGCCTGTTGCGCCCCGGGTCGGTCGTTGTGGACCTGGGGGCGGCCCCTGGCGGTTGGTCACAATATGCCGCACGGCAGCTGGGGTCACAGGGCCGGATCATCGCCCTGGATATCCTTCCCATGGATGATTTACCCGGTGTCGAGTTTATCGAGGGGGATTTTAGAGAGGATGAAGTGCTTGATTCTCTTATGAAAGCTCTTGGAGGTGCGGCGGTAGACCTTGTAATGTCGGACATGGCCCCCAACATCAGTGGAATGGAGGCGGTTGACCAGCCACGCAGCATGTATCTGATGGAACTTGCGACCGATTTTGCCGCCAATGTCCTGTGCAAGGGTGGCGATCTCCTGTTCAAGGGGTTTCATGGTGAGGGTTTTGATGTCCTGATCAGGAACCTGCGCAGTCAGTACCACAAGGTATTGATCCGTAAACCTAAAGCCTCGCGTCCACGGAGTCGGGAGGTTTATGTGCTGGCGAAAGGTCGCAAGGCGTCGAATGTGTCATAATAATTAAAGCCACGCTTTTGACGCGTCGACACAAGGTGCCGGGGCTTCACATTTACGTTAACTAGAGGTAAGCAGTTTGAACGATCTGGCAAAGAATCTCATTCTCTGGGTTGTCATTGCACTCGTGCTGATGACCGTATTCAATAACTTCGGTCCGAAATCGACAGGCAGTCAGTCGCTTAATTATTCTGATTTTATCAACGAGGTGCAGCAAGGCCAGATCCAGCTGGTGGAAATTGAAGGGCATACCGTCAAGGGTACCCGTCATGACGGGTCACGGTTTACTACCCAGACACCCCCTGATGACCCGAAGATGGTCGATGACCTGTTAAGCAACAAGGTCGAAGTAAAGGTTGTCGAGCCAAATCAGCATGGGCTGCTGATGACCATCTTTATTAACTGGTTCCCCATGCTGTTGCTGATCGGTGTGTGGATCTTTTTTATGCGCCAGATGCAGGGTGGTGGCGGCCGCGGCGCCATGTCGTTTGGCAAGAGCAAGGCCCGCATGCTGGGTGAAGACCAGATCAAGACGACTTTTGCTGATGTGGCCGGTGTGGAAGAAGCGAAGGAAGAAGTGGCCGAACTGGTTGAGTTCCTGCGCGATCCCAGCAAGTTTCAGCGTCTGGGAGGCAAGATCCCCAGCGGCGTATTAATGGTTGGTTCTCCCGGTACCGGCAAAACACTGCTGGCCAAGGCCATTGCCGGTGAGGCAAAAGTCCCTTTCTTTACCATTTCCGGTTCTGACTTTGTGGAAATGTTTGTCGGTGTAGGTGCCTCGCGGGTACGCGACATGTTCGAACAGGCCAAAAAACATGCACCCTGCATTATCTTCATCGATGAGATCGATGCCGTCGGTCGGCATCGTGGTGCCGGTCTGGGTGGCGGACATGACGAGCGCGAGCAGACACTCAACCAGTTGCTGGTCGAGATGGATGGTTTCGAGGGCAATGAAGGTGTCATCGTGATTGCAGCAACCAACCGTCCGGATGTGCTTGATCCGGCCTTGTTGCGTCCGGGCCGCTTCGACCGTCAGGTGGTGGTGCCGCTGCCGGATGTCCGTGGCCGTGAACAGATTCTGAAAGTCCATATGCGCAAGGTGCCGATGGATGACAATGCCAAGGCCAGTATTATTGCCCGGGGCACGCCGGGTTTTTCCGGTGCCGATCTTGCCAACCTGGTGAATGAGGCCGCCCTGTTTGCCGCACGCGCCAACAAGCGGCTGGTCGATATGGAAGACCTGGAGAAGGCCAAGGACAAGATCATGATGGGTGCGGAACGCCGCTCCATGGTGATGAGTGAAGACGAGAAGAAACTCACTGCCTATCACGAAGCCGGGCATGCCATCGTTGGCCGCTCGATGCCGTCACATGATCCGGTCTACAAGGTGTCGATTATCCCGCGCGGACGGGCGCTGGGTGTCACCATGTTTCTGCCTGAGGCAGACCGCTACAGCCACAGCAAGGAATTCCTGGAAAGCCAGATATGCAGCCTGTTTGGCGGGCGTATCGCGGAAGAACTGGTGTTCGGTGCGGACAAGGTCACGACGGGTGCGTCCAATGACATCATGCGCAGTACCGAACTGGCCCGTAACATGGTTACCAAGTGGGGCTTGTCCGCCAAATTGGGTACGGTCTCTTATGGTGAAAATCAGGAAGAGGTTTTCCTTGGTCACTCTGTGGCGCGCAATCAGAATACCTCTGAAAGCACAGCGCAGATTATTGATGAAGAAATTCGTCGACTGGTAGATGAAGGCTATGCTGAAGCAACTAAAATTCTCAAGCGCAATAAAAAAGGTCTGGAAGCGGTGGCCCAGGCGCTGCTTGAATTTGAAACCCTGACCGGTGATGAAATTGCCAGCATTCTTTCGGGTAAAAAATTCACTCGTGATGATGATGATAAGCCTAAGGGTAAGAAAACCTCTTCGGTTCCACCAACCACCAAGTCGGCTGAGGATGGATCTGGTAAGGGTTCTGAAAATATGGATCCGCAACCACAAACGTGACGGATTTATTTCGCTCACGCAAATTGCGC
>DMKK01000257.1:0-1164 GCA_003454335.1 Gammaproteobacteria bacterium
ATCTTCGTGGTGCTGGGTTCGGACCTCCTGGCAGGGCCCACGCTCAACCGTATTTCCCTGTACGCCCTCATCCTGTCGCTGGGCATGCTGGTGGATGACGCCATTGTTGTCATTGAAAACGCCCATCGAACCTATAAAAAGTTACCTGCCGGGGCGGACCAGGAAAGCAAGGAAGCAGCCGTCATCCANNTCAACCAATGAAATCGGCAATCCAACGACCCTGGCTACTTTTACGGTGGTGGTGGTATTCCTCTCGCTGATTCTGGTATCTGGCATGTTGGGTCAGTATTTCCGGCCACTGACCTTCAACCTCCCGGTAGCCATGGTGACTTCCCTGTTGCTTGCCTACACGGTTACGCCGTGGATGATCCGGCGCTGGTTACCGACCGGAGGTCATGATGGCGATGAGTCCGCCGGATACGACTGGCTGCAGCGCGGATTCCAGGTATTGTTTGCGCCACTGGTTACCCGTCCTCGTTTGCGCCATGCTTTCTATGCGGTCGTTGCCATGCTGCTTACCCTCTCACTGCTGCAGCCGGCCTGGCAGTTTATTCGACCGCAGGGTGTGTCCGGTGCCGTGTCCTCCCTCGGTGTGCCGCTGGCCTTTTTGCCCAAGGCCAACAAGAACACCTTCCTGGTCACCCTGCACATGCCGGACGATGCACCACTTGAGACAACTGATCGCCTGGTGCGCGAGATTGAGGACATCCTGGTGGCACACAATGAGGTACAGAACATCGAGGTGTACACAGGCATTCCCTCTGTGGTCGATTTCAATGGGCAATTGCGAGGCAGTAGTGCCCGGGTGGGTCCCCAGTTTGCCGAGATCCGGGTCAATCTGACCGACAAGACGCAACGCGACATTGAGTCGATTGCCATCGTCCACGAGTTGCGACCACCGATAAAGAAACGGGTCAGTCGCTATCCGCAGGCCGTGGTCCAGCTGGTGGAAGACCCACCGGGGCCACCCGTGCGTGCCACGGTATTGGCGGAGTTATACGGGGCAGATCCGGACAGCCTTGCTATGCTGGCGAAAGACGTGGAGAAAGCGTTTATCGCGACTTACGATATGGTCGAGGTCTTTACCTCCGTGATGAGCGATGTGATTGAATACCGGATATCGGTGGACCGTGAGAAAGCCGCACTGTCGGGCATCAGTACCGC
>DMKK01000257.1:1288-4172 GCA_003454335.1 Gammaproteobacteria bacterium
GAACCGGAACGACTGGAACGCATCCGGGTGACCAATGATCAGGGGCAGCATGTGCCCTTGTCTGAATTGACTCACGTCGAGATGGTCAAGCATCCCCGTCCGATCCTCCATAAAGATACCGAGCGTGTCGAGTATGTTGGCGGGGAACTCAGAGACAGTGCGCCGGTATACGCCATTCTCGACCTGGATCAACGTCTGAATGGTCTGGCGCTGAATGATCATGGTGGTCTGCAGACCGCAAACCTGCGTTTTATGGCTGTACGCCCGGATACAATGGAAGGCTACAAGCTGCTTTGGGAAGGGGAGTTGCGCCTCACGCTGGATGCGTTTCGCGACATGGGATTTGCGTTGATAATGGCGCTGGCGGTCATTTACCTGTTGCTGGTGGGATACTACCGTTCGTTTCGCCTGCCCCTGCTCGCTATGGCATCAATCCCGCTGGCAATGATTGGAGTCTTTCCCGGTCACTGGGTACTGGGTGTGACATTCTCGGCAGCATCCATGATCGGTGTGATCGCCCTGGCAGGCGTCGTTGTGCGTAATTCACTGCTGATTATTGATTTTATACAGGCCTATCAATCACAAGGATACTCGCTGGATGATGCAATCCGCGAGGCTGCTACGGTGCGCCTGCGACCGATTCTTCTGACAACACTGGCCATCATATGCGGTACCGCCATCATGGTGCCGGATGCCGTAATCGGGGGACTGGCGATCAGCCTGATATTTGGTGCGGCCAGTTCAGCCCTGTTTACCGTGTTCGTGATCCCGCTCTTGTATCGCAGGCTGGTTAAGTAACATGCGAGCCGCATTCACTAGCATTGCAAACCTGTTCCATACAGGCAATGACGTTGGTCAGTCGCTTTGCGAATTTTTTGCGCACTAAATTGCGAAATGTATGCGACTTCTGCATGGCATGGTCGAAATCCGACACTGGGACAGTAAGAGCGATGACTCCACTCTCTGCTATGGCTTCTGCCGGGTATGGTTCTTCACTGAGCATGCATGACAGCATCAGTGCACAGACCTCACCGGGATGCACATGATAGAGGGTTACTTCATGCCCCCTATTTGTTAGTAACTGGACTCGAATGCTGCCGGAAATAACAAAAAAGAAATGCTCGCAGATCGAGCCATGCGTAATGACCCTTTCTTTTTCAGGGAACGTAATTAAGGCCGCATTCTCTATTAAGATTGATGTAATCGAGTCATCCAGGGGTGCAACTTCCTGGAAGTGGTTTGCTACCAGCATTTCTAATAATTTCGAGGAAACTTTCATACCATTTTGAGTGCGGCACTCTAAACTAAGTGTGGAGCATCTTGGCAGACTTCATGCCAGAAACGTCGTTGGCATTCCATCTTCGTAACGATATACTGACTGACCGTTCGGTCAGTATAACAGAGATGATTATGGTGCAGTCAACAAACGCAGCAAGCGGCATGGTTCCTCCAGCCACCGGGGAGACGGCAATTCTCGATGCGGCACTCCGTCTTTTCGCAGAACGCGGATTCGATGGGGTCTCCATGCGGCAGATTTCTGAGGCAGCAGGGGTCAGCAAAGCCAACATCTACCATCACTTCGAGTCGAAGGAGGCACTCTATATCGCCGTACTGCGTTCGAGTGTTGCCGACACGCGAGAACTGCTAAAGGACTTGGCAGACCCAACGGAACGTTTCGAGACGCGCGTCGCGCGGTACGCACGCGCGCACCTCGCACACATATTCGAACACGCAATGGCTTCACGCCTGATTCTGAGGGAGGCCCTGGCAGGCAATGAGAGCCAGGCCAGGACTTTGGCCGACCAGGTGGTTGGCGAGAACTTCCGCCAACTCATTGCAATCCTGCATGAGGGGCAACGCGCTGGTGTCCTCAAGGCTGACATCGACCCTGCCCTCTGTGCCACGCTGCTGGTGGGTGCAAATGTGTTTTTCTTCGAGGCACAAAGCGTGTTGAGACATATCACAGAGGTAACCTTCGCGACCGATCCTGAACGTTACAGTGAGGGGATCATCGACGTGTTACTGCACGGCATGCTCGACGTGGCCGGGTCCCCAAAAAAGAGGCGGGGGTAACTCGATGATGAATGTATTACAGCGGATACTCCGGATTGGAATTACGATGTCGGTGACGGTCTTCCTGGCCGCTTGTGGCAGTGCAGAGACCGAATCCGCGTCTCCTGACTCGGGATCGCCCGTCGTCCAGGCTATTACAGTGACTACTGCGCGAGCGGTACAGCAAGATGTGGTCGATAAGCTCCACTCGGTAGGGCGCCTGGTAAGCCGCAATGCGCCAACCCTGGCAACGGAAATCGACGCACGTGTCACGGATGTCCTGGTGGACGTCGGTGAGTCGGTGGTGCCCGGTCAAGTTGTAATCAAGCTCGATACCACAGTACTTGAACTTTCACGACGTGAGGCGCGAGCAGAAATCCAGCGTCTTCAGGCCAGCATCACAAATGAACGCAGGCGGGTTAAACGTTATCGTGACCTTAAGAAGACCGACATGGTGTCTGAGGAGAAGCTCGACGATGCGGAAGCACAGCTTGCCGTAGCGCTGGCATCGATTGAGGTAGCCAGTGCCCGACTGGCCATGGTCGAGGACCGGTTGAACAAGGCGGAGGTTGTTTCTCCGGTCGAAGGAGTGATCGAGGCCCGTCACGTGTCCGTTGGCGACTACGTCAAGGTGGGAGAGGACCTGTTGACTGTTACTGACATGCGTCGCTTGCGTGCTCTGTTACCCTTTCCGGAAACGGTTGCCCATCGGCTCGCGCTGGAGCAGACGGTTATGATCGAGAGTCCACTCGCACCCGGGCAGATTGCGCAGGCGCGCATCAATCAGCTCAAGCCTGAGGTGGGGGGCCTCAGTCGCGCAGTCGTGGCGGTC
>DMKK01000073.1 GCA_003454335.1 Gammaproteobacteria bacterium
GCAATGGCCAGATCGACATCGCCATTAAACTTGTCGCGTCCATCTTCACCATCGGAGTGCCGATCGTCGGCGTCGGCCGACAGCCACGACAGCCCGGCCTGCCAGCTGTGGCTCACACCAACATCACGGCCGGTGCGTGCAAACAGGGACCACGCACCCTTGCCGCTGTTTGCCGACCCTGCTGCCGGGAAGCCCTCGCCCCGCAACCACTCCCCGCCGAACTCGAGGAACTGGTCCGTCGGTGCCAGCCACGTCGCCTGTATGCCATCGTCGATATACTGGTTCTCAAGAAATATACGATAGGGCAACGGGCGTTCGACAAAATCATCGGCATGCCGGTGGAACTGGTTGCGATAACCGATACCGGAAAAGAAGCGTCCACCACGCAGCGACATGCCGTAGGGCAAGGCCAGCGTCTGGAACCAGGCCTCTTCCAGTTCGACCTCGGTGGAACCGTCTTCATCGGCAACGGCCAGGGTGAAATTACCGTAGAACCTGTCATCGATGCTGGCCTGGAGGTTAAACTCCGACTCCCCCAGAGAGAACCCTTCCGATAGCGGCCCGGATTCCGACCCGGCCATGTAACCCGGTATGCCGGCGTCATCATCACGGGAATAGGTACTGGCTGTTCCCACCAGCACGACCCCGATCTGGGGGTTGAATGCGCCTGGTCGCTCCTGGACGGCAGGTGCAGCCACCACCACGGGTTCTGTTGTCCCCATGGCTGGTGACGCGGCTTTCAACTCGCTGGCCTGCTGGATTTCCAGCGACTCGATACGCGCCTCCAGCGCCTTGATATGTTGTTCGTATGATTGCCTGAGCACTTCCAGTTCCTGCCTGACACGCTCGATTTCTGCCTGATCAGCGGCATAACAAACAGGCAGAACTGCCAAAAACAATACCGCAAGGATAATAACTCTGTGAAACATCAGCACCACACTCCATTTTTCAACCCGCAACAACAAGCGCCGCCCGACGGGCAGCGGCAAATAAAGGTAACCGGATTAAGGAATTAGTGGAGGTGCGCGAGGTGTATAGGCGGCCAGAACGTCAGCGACTGCCCGGTATGAATACGGAGACGGGGAAACAGCCTGTGCCGAAACGGCATGCACAAACCGGTGGTCCGTTGGCACGGCATCGTCTGATTGTTGTGCATGGACGCAGATTTCGCAGAGGTCATCGGCCTCGGCGAGGTCATCATGGCTATGTGCAAGCGCGGCTGTCTGGAACAGCACCAGCAGCAGGGCCAGCATCCAGGCACAAATCAGGTTCGCAGTACCGCTAATCATCGGTGAAAGTATATATCACAACGCGTACCGTCTGGCCAATGGTGAGGTTGCTTGCCGGTACGTATATTCCACAATAGTAACGAGGTGATATTTAACCTATATTGAACTCGTTGGTTTTTTTCATTTCATTACGACTCCTCAACGGCAACCGTCTTTCGGTTGCCGTTTTTTTATCGGCACAGCTCCCATCCCGGCACTACCGGCCGGCTTGCTGATACATGGCATGTTTCCGTACCAGATCCGGAAGCGACTCGGCACCCATCTTTTTCATGACCCTGGAACGGTGCACTTCAATCGTCCGGTCGCTGACACCCAGCAATTCCGCCAGATTCCTGTTCGAGATGCCCGCAACAACATGCTGCAGAACCTCCTTCTCACGCGCCGTCAGACTGGCATGGCGCGCTCTTAAGTCGGCAACCCGACTGTTGCGCTTTATGCTGTCATCAGCGTATAAAAAGGCTTCCCTGATGCTGACGAGCAGGTCTTCATTACTGAACGGCTTTTCCAGGAAGTCGATCGCACCGGCCTTGACGGCCTTCACAGACATCCGCACGTCTCCGTGACCGGTAATGAAGATAATCGGGAGATCAATGCCACCTTTAATGAGCTCAGCCTGCAATTCCAGGCCAGACATACCGGTCATGCGCTGATCCAGCAGCATGACGCCCTCCACCACGCCCTGCGCTTCCTTCAGGAAGGCCTCGGCAGAGGGAAACGTCCTCACGCTGTACCCGGAGGCATCAAGAAATACCGACAGCGCGTGGCAGACTGCCGCGTCGTCATCTACCAGAAAAATGTTCCTGATTACTGGCATCAAGCACACTCCGGTATGCTCAGACAAAACAATGCACCCTGCTGCCGCTGCTCATCGGCCCATAATTTGCCATCATGTGCCTCGATGATCGAGCGGCTGATAGACAACCCCATCCCCATACCGTCCTCCTTGCTCGTCTGGTAAGGATCAAACAGCGAACTGGCTATTCTCGGATCAATTCCGGGCCCATTATCGGCAACGGTCACCTCGACCGAACCATCCGCTGCCACGCGGGTTGCAATGTCCACCTGACCACCGGACTTACCAGTCTGCCTGATCGCCTCGATAGCGTTTCTTATCAGATTGACCAGCACCTGTTCAATCTGGACCTTGTCAATAAATACCTCACACGCGGAGGAATCCGGCTGTAATGTAACGTGGATGTCACTGCTGCGCAGTTCCCAGTCAATGAAATCGATCACGCCCTGTATCAGGTCAGCCATTACCACCCAGGTTTTATTGTGGTTGCCCTTGCTGACAAATTCACGCAGGTGCCGGATAACGCTCCCCGCACGGTGCGCCTGCCCGGAGGCACGTTCAAGTATATCGATATATCCCTCCGGCAGTGACGGCGTATCCCGTGCCAATTGCAGTGCCGTGCCGCAGTAGCTGACCAGCGCAGTCAGCGGCTGGTTCAGCTCGTGGGCCATGCCGGACGCCATCTCACCCATGGTACTGAGACGCATCACATGTGCAGATTCCTGCTGCATACGCTGCGCCGCTTCCTCGGCGTGTTTGCGCTCGGTGATGTCACGGCCCTCGGGAATGATCAGCTCGACTTCTCCCTGCGCGTTGAAAACAGGTTTCAGTGATGTGTCGACAACGACTCTCTGCCCATCCTTGCTAATATGCTCACCTTCAAATCGTACCAGCTTGCCACGTGCCGCTTCCACAATCCCGTCCTTGACACGCTTCTGCAGTTGCGACGAATGTATCCACCAGGGTGCCTCCCAGAACTGTTTTCCTACGATATCGGCATTACTGGCCCCGAAAGCATCAAGCGCCGTCTGGTTGACTTCGAGAACAATCCCCTTCTGATCGAGCAGACCAATGAACTGGTAGGTGGAATTGAAAATGGCACGAAAGCGCCGTTCGCTCTCCTCAAGCTCGCGGGCCGCCCGCAGGCGTTCCGAAATATCACGCTGAATAATGAGGAAAGAGGTGAAAGCGCCAACATCATCGGGGACGGCGGTGGCCGAGCACTCCATATTGATGATGCTGCCATCCTTGCAGACAAAATCGATATCCGCCCGGTTATAGCCACGTTCCCGCAAACCGGAAAAGCTGCAGTCACAGGTGTGTTGGGACTCCAGGGTAAAAAATTCCTTGATATTCCTGCCGACAACTTCATCCCGGGAATAACCGGTGGTTGCGAAAACACATTGATTGGCACGCAGAATGATTCCTTCAGGATCGATTATAAAGATGAATTCAGCGGCCGAATCAAACAGCACGTCCAGGCGCTTCTCCGCCGCCTGTTCGCGTGAACTGACAGCATGCTCGCGCCGCTGTACGGAATAGGCGAAAATCCCGAAGCCTGTTGAAAATACCAGGACAATCAGCCGCATCCACAGCTCGTGTCCTGTCGGGTGCAGTAACTGGTCGCGCAGCGTTCCCTGGTTGAACAACATGACATCGAGGAAGATGTCAGAAAAATACAAGCCAACGCCAATTAACACCCCGACCCAGATGAGGGTATACCGGGGCGCAGGTGCCATGATTCGCGGTGAAACGTCCTGTCCTGTCATGGTCGGCATCAATAGAAAGCTGTTAGTAACTGATTATAATAATTATATTATTCTCAACTACGCGCACTATTTCACATAGGGCCACCCATTTCTATAAGGGAATACCGAAACACGGGTGTTCTTTAGTATTCACCACATTCTACGGACTGATGGGTGCGTCG
>DMKK01000074.1 GCA_003454335.1 Gammaproteobacteria bacterium
CCAGCAGGACCAGCAGGACCAGCAAGATCAACAGGGGCAGCAGAATGAAGGTGGTGAGCAGGATGCAGATCAGCAGCAGCCAGCTGATAGCAGCCAGGGCGATACCGGTGAGCAGGGCGAGCAGCAGGACGAGGCTGCCGGTGAGCAACAGCAATCTGCAGAAGAGGAAGAAGCGGCTGCAAAGGAACAGCAGGCCGCACCACAGGAAGCCGGGGATAAAGGTGAGCAGGGGGATCAACAGGCTCAAGCTGCTGAGGCCAACCCACTGGACAGTGAAGAGAAACAGGCAGCAGAACAATGGTTGCGACGTATTCCGGATGATCCCGGTGGTTTGTTGCGGCGCAAGTTTTTATACCAGTATCGTCAGCAGGGACAGGGCGTTGCTGCAGATAACCAGCAGGCATGGTAAGCATTATGAAGTTTGGTAACTACTTTGCATTGCTATTACTGTTGCTGGTGTCACAGTCACTCTGGGCCGATGTGGCCGCCACTCTCAGCCGTAATACTATCTATGCTGATGACACGGTCACGTTGATTATCGAGTCGGATGACAGAAATCAATCCGGCGAGCCGGATCTTGCTGTGCTGCAACAGAATTTTGAAGTACTCGGAACCCGCAACAGCAAGCAGGTGCAAATCGTTAACGGGCGGCGCACCGACAGGCAGCAGTGGCATATCGAGCTGGCACCCAAAAACACGGGCACTGTGACCATTCCGGCAATCCCCGTGGGTAATGCAGCAACCACGCCGCTGCAATTGACGGTAAAAGAACAGCCGACTGCAGTGGCCGCAGGTAGTGATCAGCCGATATTTATCAAGGTGAGTATTGAACCGGCAGATGCGACTGCCTGGGTGCAACAGCAAATTCAGTACACCTTGCAGTTGTATTTTCGCGAGTCCCTTGCAGAAGGCAGTTTTGACGGTCCAAATGTTGAAAACGCCCTGGTGGAACGTCTCGGAGAAGACCGCCGGTATGAAACGACAGTCAATGGTGAGCAGTACCAGGTGATTGAACGTCATCACGCCATCTTCCCGGAACAAAGCGGCAAGCTGGTCATACCCGCCGTCGTGTTTAACGGGCGAATGGCGGGCGCACTGCGGAAGCCCTCCACGGGTATGGGTTCAATGCTGGAGCGCTTCATGGGCAATAACCTGGTGCGTACACCGGGTAAACGCATTCGCCTGCGCAGCAAGGAAATCATACTGAATGTGCGCGCGCGACCCGCGTCTTATGATGGTCAGTACTGGTTGCCGAGCGAGCAGGTCGTCCTCCGTGACAGCTGGGCAGAGGGTCCGCCCGAGTTCCATGCGGGTGAGCCGGTGACGCGGACGATTACCCTGGAAGCAAAGGGGCTGGAGTCTTCACACCTGCCGGATATCAGTCTTCCGGAGCCAACTGGCATGCGCATATACCCGGAGAAACCGGAACATACAACGCGGACGGATGGTGAGTGGGTCTATGGCAGTACCAAGCAGGCGGTGGCCTATGTGCCGACTGCAATGGGCCGGATTACGATTCCGGAGATTAAGGTGGACTGGTGGGATACGGACAAGCAGCAGCAGCGCAGTGCGGTGCTGCCCGCCTGGGAGGTGAACGTGCTGCCGGGCGATGCCGGATTGGTCGAGGCATTGCCGCCGCCGGACCCTGTTGATGCCACCGCCCGGGAGGCTGTTACGAAAGTCACTGATGCGCCGCCTGCGGAAGAACCACGGGGTGTCAGCAGCCTGCAATGGTCATTGTTGCTTGCCGGGCTGGCCGCAGTTTTGCTGTTGCTGTTATTGTTTTTACAGCGTCGCAAACAGCAGCACAGTGCAGCGGCAGAAATACATATGCCTGCGGGCAAACAGCAGCTCAAGGCAGCCGAAACCCTGCTGGCACAGGCCTGTCAGGATAATGATCCGCAGACCGCAGCCAGGGCCCTGCTGCAGTGGGCCGCTGCAAAGTGGCCGGATGATGCCCCGCGTAACCTCGGCAGTCTGGCACAGCAACCGGTTACGGGTGGCAAGGAGATACGCGAACTTGACCAGGCCTTGTATGCAACAGGTTCACAACACTGGCAGGGCGCAGCCTTGTGGCAGGTCTTCAGGCAAGGGCTGGAACCAGTGGTAACCGAAGGTCCAGCCCGGCAGGATGGTTTGTCACCCCTTTATCCGGACTGGAAGGTACGCTAACAGACTGATGTGCGCTGTATTTGATGGGTACGTCACTGCGTTCCTTTACCCATCCTACATTATTGGCGCGGTAGTTTTGTAGGATGGGTAAAGAAGCGCAGCGACGTACCCATCATGGCTTGTCCTCCTGCTACTGAAAAACAATCGTTTTCTTGCCACAAACCAGGACACGGTATTCGGTATGAAACTGCAGTGCCCGTGCCAGCACCAGTCGCTCCAGATCCCTGCCTTTCCTTTTTAAATCACTGACAGTATCCCGGTGCGATATCTGGATGACATCCTGTTCGATGATGGGTCCGGTATCCAGGTCCTCGGTGACAAAATGGCTGGTGGCGCCGATTATTTTCACGCCTCGCTGGTGCGCCTGCTTATACGGGTCCCCGCCAATGAATGCGGGTAAAAACGAGTGGTGAATATTGATAATGTTGTCCGGGTATTGCTGGATGAACTGTGGCGACAGAATCTGCATATAACGGGCCAGAACAACCGTATCGATGGCGTGTTCCTGTAATAGTTTCAGCTCGTCTGCTTCCTGTTGCAGTTTGTTTTCCGCAGTAATCGGGAAGACATGGAACGGGATGGAATGGTGCTCGGCCAATGGCTTGAGATCAGGATGATTGGAAATGATTAGCGGTATGTCCACCGCGTATTCGCCAATACTGTGTCGCCACAGAATTTCCTGCAGGCAATGGTCATGCCGGGAGACAAACAGGGCGATCTTTTGCCGTTTCTCCAGAAAGCTGATATTCCACTGGGCATTGAATTCCTTTGCAAGCGGGGTAAAGGCAGCATCAAGATCTGCTGGCGAAATAGAAAAATTTTTCATATCCCAGGCGATGCGCAGGGAGAATATCCCGTCATCCGGCTCAACGTGTTCATCGAGATCAAGGATGTTGCCACCCCGTTCAAAAATGAAATGGGATATTCTTGAAACCAGTCCGACATTGTCGGGACAGGACAGGAGCAAGAGGGCGGTTAACGGGTCGTTTGCCAATGGATCACCATGAACTGTTTATTTGTGCCGGTAAACTGTGCCGCAGGATGCGTTGCTTTGCCATGCTACATCCTACATATTATTAATTTTTCGGGGAAAAAAAAGACCCGCATGGAGCGGGTCTTTTTGGGGTTGCTTTAACCGCGGTTAATCAGCAATCAACAATTCACGTTGCTGGTTGAACAGGTAGCGCACCTTGTTGTACTCGAACGGTGAGCCCAGCATGCCGTAGCGGAAATGGTTGATGTCGCGCTGGTTCAGGGCATCAGCACCTTTCAGTAACCAGCCGCCGAGATCATAACGTGACTGTGCTTCCCTGACGCCCAGAAAATCGATCTCTTTTTCGACGACGTAGTCGGTGACCAGTCCGGTGGTATCGCGCAGGTTGCTGGGGCCAAAGATTGGCAGTACCAGGAAGGGGCCGGCACCGACACCCCAGTGTCCCAGTGTCTGTCCAAAGTCTTCATTGGCACGGTCTATTTCAAACCATTCGGTGGCCGGATCCCACAGGCCAAGGATTCCGACGGTGGAATTGATGACCAGGCGCCAGGAACTGACGACGGTTCTTTCGATCTTGAGCTGGAAGAGCGAGTTGTAGATGTTCGGAATCTCACCGATATTGGCCCAGAAGTCCTGGAAGCGGTTACGGACGAACTGCGGGAAGACGAAGCGGTAAGCACCCAAAGCCGGTAAAAACACATACTCGTCGAACAGGCGGTTGAAGGCATAGACGCGTTTGTTCATTGGTTCCAGCGGGTCATAGACATCGAGAAAGTCCAGGGGGTTGGCACGTGCCTCTTTATCGATATAAAACTGTTGGTCGCGCAGTTTGCTGATGTCGCCCAGTTCGCTGATATCAGCCGCTGCAAAAGCGGGTGATGTTGCTGCAGCAAACCACACGCCGGCGACCATGGCGAGAGGTAGTAATTGACGTAAGTAAGTAATCATTTTGTATTCTCGCTGGTGTGTTTAGTTGTTGAAGAAGTCGAGCATGTAGGCAACATTATCCTTGTAATCCATGTTGCCGCAGTGACCACCAGAGGGGTAAATCTTGGCGCGGTTACCCAGTGTCGACTGCAGGTACTCGATATCACCAGGACCCAGGATGATGTCGTCCTGGTTGGTCATGACACCGACAGACGGGTTGTTGCGCAGATAATCTTCGATGGCAAACAGGCTGACCTTCTGAATGATGTCTTCCTGGGTGTCGCCGGGATGACGTTCCTGCCACCAGGGGACGACCATCTTGTCGAAGTAGTCAAGGAAGCGCCAGCGCAACGAGCGTTTGTACCAGTAGCCACTTTGACTGGAAACCGGGCTGTAATTCTCGTCTGCCGGGATAATCCAGCCGGTGTGATTCAGGGCGTCCGAGGTGAAGGCCAGATCAGCCGATGAAAACAGGAATGAAATACCGATCAGTACCGCCACATCGTCCGTCGGCAATGCCTGGTCGCTCTTTTGAATTTCAAACAGGGTTTCCGGTCCGAACTTGACACCACCGCCGCTTTCATTGAAATACCTGCCCACCCGTTCAAAGACATCTGCAAAGAGTTTCGCTCCAGTTGCATCCGGGTGTCTTTTTACATATTCAGGAATAAGTGCATCAAGATTGGATACGGAGGTGTAGAGATTCACCGGCGGGTTGATCATCAATACCTTGTCGAAATTGATTTGCTTGCGCTGGGTATCCAGATAGCCCACAAAGGCAGAATCGATGCCGCCAAGACTGTAACCGGTGACATATTTTTCAGTGATCTCGATGTCATCCTGGACCTTGTCCAGGGCCGTTGTCATCACCTTGTACAGGTCTTCGGCATCGTAGTTCGTCAGGCCCGGCATGTGGGTGCTGGACGCGGCTGCCATGAAGGGTGGCTTGGTGGGGGATGAAATGGTGATGACGTGATAGCCGGCCTGGTAGAAGGTGTCGAGTAGGAACAGGACCTTCGGTGAGTTATAGGCCGCACCGGTGCCGGCGATGACGAAAATGAGCGGTGCCGGGCCTTCTTGCCTGGCGAACAGCAGTTTCATGTCTGCCAGTCCATAGGCACCGGCAAGGGTAATATCATTCAGGTCCTTTTCCAGGTTTACTGTCAGGATCTTTTTCTTGACCTTGCGGGGATTATCCCACTTGTAGACATCAGCAGGGGGCGTCCCCAGAACAGTTGCTTCGTAGGGATTCTTGATCGGGTAGTTGTAGCCCGAGGTATCGGTACTCACTGGTGTCGAGGGTGCCGGGCTGTCTGGGGTACTTGCGCAACCCGCCAGCAATGCGGCTGAGGTAATAGCCAGTAAAATCGATCTTAAGAATATTGCCATGTTCATCTTCCTGCTTTTGGTTTTGCCCGCTGCAAATCAGGGTGAGGGTGACTCAATATTGCCCTGCGTTTAGCGGTTTAAATAAAATGATGTGATGAGGAACTCATCGCGCGGGGCGAAGGATAGGAAAGATCCCTTAATGTTTCAAGGACTTTATAAGCCTCTGGCGGTAGATATCCACAGGCTCCCTCAGCGGGCGCAGAATGAAAAATACAGAAAAGTCAATGAGTAATGAATAAGCAGTTATAAAAAATGGCCACGGAATCCACGAAAGGACACGGAAAGAAGTCTATTAATGCTTTTATTTTTCCGTGTTTTTCCGTGGATTCCGTGGCGATGATATCTTTAGGTTGAAGAGTATTAGGTCAGGGGGGTCAGGATGATCTCCACGCGACGATTCAGGGCACGACCCTCGGGGGTGTCATTCGTTGCGATGGGGTGTGCGGGTCCCACACCCCGGGTAATGATGCGCTGCGAGACGACTTTCTGGGATTCAAGGTAGCGTGCCACACTGCTGCCACGGGCCTCGGAGAGCTTCTGATTGTGCTCGAGTGGGCCGGTGCTGTCGGTATGCCCGACAACATCTATGTAGGTCTTTTCGAACTCATTCAATACCAGGGCCACGGAATCAAGAACCTTGTAAAAATCGGCGGAGATGTTGCTGGAGTCGCTTGCAAAGGTCACGTTACCTGGCATGTTCAGGATAATACTATCGCCATTGCGGGTGACGCTGACACCGGTGCTTTGTAACTGCATCCGCAACTTGTCGGCCTCTTTATCCATGTAAAGACCAATGCCGCCACCCGCCAGGGCACCGATCCCGGAACCGAGCAGCAGTGCCTTGCGGTTACCGCCAATGAGAATTGCGGTTGCCAGTCCTGCCAGTGCGCCGATCCCGGCACCCTTGCTGGTCTTGTTGATTTCTTCCTCGCCCGTGTAGGGGTTTGTGGTGGTGCAAGCAGGGACTGCCAGAGTGGCGGCGAGGACGGCGGCCAAAACCCGCATTCCTGCAACCGGGACGCGGTGGTGGTGAAGTGTAGCGCTGCTGTCGGTCATCGTGCTGCTCCTGTGTAGGTCTGTTGCTGGATGGTTGGTGTGTCTGCGGCGGCAGAGTATGCACCAATCCTCGTTGTTTTGGGAGAGGTGTGTGCGGCCACTGCAAGTGAGATAAACATTAAACATATCGATGTTTTTTACGGCGATTTGATTCGCATCTTCCTCCTGCAGGTGATTTCCCCTCTGCAACAAGCTACTATTCTGGTCTTGCCGGGATGCCGGGATGCCGGGTGTGCAGGTTCCCGGGACGGCGGCTGATAATCAATGGCCAGGGCCAGAATACAGGGAGAGCAGGAATGAATAATTTATTACGAACGACGATCTACAGTTTGTTGACACTGCTGGTGGCTGGTCAGGCAGTCGCGCAGGAACTTTATATATACCCGGCCAAGGGTCAAAGTGCCGAGCAGCAGGATAAGGACAAGTTTGAGTGCTACAACTGGGCGAAAAATGATACCGGCTTTGACCCGATGGCCTTGCCAACAACCTCATCAGCGCCACCGAAGGGTCAGAAAAAATCAGGTGGTGCCGTTAGGGGCGGGCTGGGTGGCGCGGTCGTCGGCGGCATCCTCGGTGATAGCAGCAAGTCGGCAAAACGCGGTGCACTCGCCGGTGGCCTGATTGGTGGTGTACGGCAGAGCAGCCAGAATACCAAGACCAAGCAGAAGCGGTCAGACTGGGAACAGAAGGAATCTGCCAACTACGCCAATAATCGGAACAATTACAACCGTGCCTATTCAGCTTGCCTGGAAGGTCGTGGTTATACCGTCAAGTAAGGGAGTGATACGGACATGAAAAAAGTAAATCAACTGGCTATTTTGGCGAGTTCACTGGCACTCTCTGCAGTCGCTGTGGCGGAACCGTTTGACGGCAACAAAATCATGTTATGCGCGAACCAGTATGCATCAGAATGCATTGCGGGTACGGACTGTGTGAACGTTTCGCCTGGCAGCGTCAATCTGCCGAACTTTTTCCAGATCAATACCGGCGAGAAACTGATCAGTGCGGCACCGGAAAGTGGTTTGACGTCAACAACCACTATCGAACGCGTGGAACACCTTGATGGCAAGCTGATGTTGCAGGGTGCCGATGACGGCATCAAGGATGTCAGGGACGGCGCAGGCTGGACCATGTCAATCAATGAGACGACTGGACAGATGGTGATGACGACTGCAGGGGATGGTTTTGCTGTGGTTATTTTTGGCGCCTGTACACTGCGCTAGTTGAAATACATTGCAGGAGCGGGCTTGCCCGCGAATCGATGGATACAAACCTTGTTCGCGGGCAAGTCCGCCCCTGCAGCATCGAATGCTGCCCCGGTGTTGTGGCCCCCCTGCTTTTTGGAGAACCTGTATGAAAAACCGTAATTTTGGAACAATCTGCAAATCTGTATTTCTGGTGACGGGGTTGCTGGCAACCCAGTCAGTACTTGCTGCGGGCTTCTATCTTTCAGAAGTCGGCACACCCTTGAGCCTTGGCACAGCCGGGGTGGCAAATCCGACAAACACCCTGGGCGCTGATTCCTCCTGGACCAACCCGGCAGGCATGACCGGCCTTAACCATGATTCCGCTGTTGTGGGGCTTCAGGCGGTCGTACCGTTTATGCGCTTTGACTCCTCGGTTGCCACAGCGGGTGGTGACGATGGGGGTAATGCCGGGAATGCACAACCTGTCCCGAGCTTTTTCTATGTCAAGGCGGTAACGGATAAATTGCGTCTGGGCTTCTCTACAGCCGGTATTATCGGTGGCGGTGTTGACTATGGTGACAAGTTTGTCGGTCGTTATGCCACCAGTCTGGCCGAACTGGGTGCCGTGGGGATGTCACCGGCGATCGCCTATAAAGTGAACGACAATTTTTCTCTGGGTGCCGGAGTATCAATCGTTTATACGCGTTTTGATCAGGATATTGCGATCAATCAAAGCCTGGTCGGCGCGTCGGATGGCAAGCTGAAGATTGTCAAGGCAGATGATTGGGGTTATCAGCCCTATGTCGGGATGACATGGAATATGACGGAACGTGCCATGCTGGGCCTGGTATACCGGGCGGAAATGGATGTCGAACTGGAAGGTGATGTGAAGTATCACAACTGGAAGCTGACACCGAACAAGCCCCCTGCAGACGACATCAAGATTGACTGGAACAATCCGCAGACGGCCAAGCTGGGTCTGAAATACAGGCTCGATGCAAGTAATCTCCTGTTTCTGAGCGCTGGCTGGGAAGACTGGTCCCGATTCAGCAAGAACAGACTGGCATTCAAGAGTGGTGCGCTGAACCCGGCCGTTACGCTGGATCGCAAGTTTGATGACACCTGGAATGCGGGTATAGCCCTGGTGCATGTGAATGGCAGCCATGGAATCAGTGTCGGGTTCGACTATGAAAGCTCGCCGGTTGATGACGAGCACCGTACCTTTGATTTGGCCTTTGATGAAATCTACAAGGTGTCTTTAGCCTATGCCTGGAAGGGCCGCAAGGATCTTGATTTTTCACTGGGAAGCACGGTGTATATTGTTGGTGATGCCAAGATCGATCAGACCTCACAGGGAGTGCGCGCCAAGGGTAAATTTGACACCAACTACGTCGTCTTCCTGGGTGGCACAGCGCGGTACCAGTTCTAGCCGTTTTCCGCATACATTTTGCATCCTGCGGTCCGGGTGCTATTGATGTATTTGTAGGATGGGTAAAGCGCAGTGTACCCGCCAGAAACGGAGCACCTGCCTTGATGGGTACGTCACTTCGTTCCTTTACCCATCCTACAAAAAACCGTAGAGCTTCGTACCTCAGCACATCCTTCTACTGTCGCTTGCCCCGCAGCAGCGCTTCGGGGTGCCTTTCCAGGTAATCGACGAATAGCCGGATCGAAACAGCGGCCCTGGACAGCTCCTGCAGCAGGGATTCCAGTTTATTGGTATCGATACTTTCGACGACCCCCTGGCTCTGTTCCAACAGGCTTTTCGCCTGGTCTGCAGCCGCTTCTATACTCTCGGCGAGGCGTACCACTTGCTCGCCTTCCTGCGCACGCATCATGATACGAAAGTCAGCGATAGCAGCATCCGCTTCAGCTGAGGTCTGCCGCAGGCTGTGAGTCAGCGGTGTCACTTCCTTATTGAGCGTACTGGCCAGGTCGCGCACAGTTACCAGTGTCTGGCTCAACAGTTCGGGGGTGTCCTTGAATGACTGTGAAGTCACCGTGCTGCTGATAGCATCGACTGCCGACGTCAGACGGTCGACCAGTTCCCGGAGTGGCAACTTACGCACTGTTTTCACCAGCTGTTGCAGCGTGCCCTGCAGCTCCTCCATGGTGGAGGGCAGGGTAGGGAATTCTGCATAGGGGAAGTCGAACCCGTATAGCTGCGCCGGGCTGTCAGGATAGAAATCCAGCTCGATGTACAGCTGGCCGGTCACCAGACTGAGTGGGGCGAGTTTTGCGCGCAAACCGAGTTCTTCAATCGCGTACTGCGTTTCATCCTTGCCGGCCATCTTGTCAACGCCTGACTGGCTTTCGATTTCGTGAAACGCATCACCATCAAGCTCTATGATGACACCGACATAGACCTTGTATGTAGACCGGTCGAAAAGCAGTTGCATCCTCTTCACACTGCCCATCTTTACACCACGGAAACTGGCTGGCGCACCGATATTCAGACCCTTGGCATTGCCCTGGAAATAAAGAATAAAACTCTGGGTGTTTTTAAAAAACTTGCCCGATCCAAACGACAGCAAGGCCACGACCAGCAGGGCAATGGCGCCCAGTATAAATGCGCCGATGGCTGCGGAGCTGGCTTTCTGGCTCACGCTTCACCCCGGGTAAGAAAGCGATGGATTTTTGGATCTGTCGATGTGTCGCGGAGTTGTTTGGGATTGCCGGTCGCTGTCATGGTCCTTTTCTCCGCATCGAGGAAAACCGAATTGTCACCGATCGAGAAAATGCTTGCCAGTTCGTGTGTAACGATCACCACCGTGGCCCCAAGACTGTCGCGCAACTCCAGGATCAGGTCGTCCAGCAAGCGTGAGCTGATCGGGTCCAGGCCTGCAGAGGGTTCGTCAAAATAGAGGATGTCGGGATCCAGTGCAATTGCCCGCGCCAGTCCGACGCGTTTCATCATGCCGCCGCTGATCTCGGCAGGATAGTAGTCCTCGAAACCGGCCAGACCCACCAGCGCCAGTTTGAGCTGCGCCAGTTCCCGGATGTCAGCGGCGCTCAGGTCGGTGTATTCCTGCAGCGGCAGGGCGATGTTTTCCGCCAGTGTCATGGAACTCCACAGGGCGCTGCCCTGGTAGGACATGCCAAAGCTGCGCATAAAACCCTTGCGCCGCAGTGGCTCGGCGGCCCAGAAATCCTTGCCCTCGTAGAGCACCTGTCCCTTTACCGGTCTTTTTAGCCCGATCATGTGACGCAACAGGGTGCTTTTGCCGCAGCCGCTGTCGCCCATAATGATAAAGATATTCCCACGCTGTATCGAGAAAGTGAGATCCTGTTGCACGATAAAACTGCCATACGCCATGGTCAGGTCTTTTACCTGGATATGGACGTCGGGACCACTGGCCGTTGCAGTGGTCGCGGATTCAGCCAGCGCAGACATGCTTCAACTCAAATACCCAGTACATTGAAAATCACCGTCAGAAATGCCGTTGCAATTACAATCAGCAGGATACCGCTTACCACGGCGGATGTCGCTGCAGCGCCGACCGCCGATGAACTGCGGCCACACTTGATGCCCTGGTAACAACCGGCCACCGCGACCAGGACCCCGTACACGCTCGCCTCGGTGAGGCCAACCATGACATGCCTGATATTTACAGCTTCCTGGGTGCGGTGCAGGTACTCAATGATGCCAATATCGAAGGTGGTGACCGAAACAAACAGTCCGCCCAGGATACCGAACAGGTCCGCATAGAGCGTCAGCAGCGGCATCATCAGAATCAGGGCCAGCATGCGCGGTAACACCAGAAAATCCATGGCAGAAATGCCCAGTGTCTCCAGCGCATCGATTTCTTCATTAACCTGCATGGTGCCCAGCTGGGCAGCGAAGGCGGCACCGGTGCGGCCGGCCATGATGATGCCGGTCATCATTGCGCCCATGGCACGTGCCATGCCGATACCCACCAGGTCTGCCACATACATGGTGGCACCGAAGTTCACCAGCTGCGCGGCGCCAATATAGGCAAGAATGATACCCACCAGGAAACTGATCAGGGCGACAATGCCGAGTGCCTGTGCACCGGTCTGCTGCAAGGTCAGCAGCAGGTCTGACCAGCGGAATTGTGCCTTGCCACGCAGCAGCCGAGCCAGGCTCAGGGCCGCTTCGCCGAGAAACGCCAGTGCCTCTGTGGCTGTACCTGCCACGGCCATGCCCTGGTTGCCGATACGTGCAAGAAAAGACACTTTGCCTGCGGTACGTCTTGCGTCCCCTCGTTCCGGAACCGCGCTGGCCAGATGCAGCAGCTTTTGTACGCCGTCGGGCAGGCCCGACTGGTCCACCTGGATGGTGTTTTTAGCGGCAATCGCGGTGACGCGCACCAGGAAGGTCAGTAGTGCGCTGTCCCAGCCGGACATGGCCGTGCTGTCAAAACTGATCTGTTTGGTACCCGGGTGACTGTCCAGCCAGTCTTCCAGCGGGGCAGATTCCGGCAAGGCGTGACGTACCTTCCAGTTGCCTGTCAGCGTGATCTGCAACCCGTCTGGACCTGCTATTGCTAATTTCAGTTGATAGCTGTCTTCCATTGCAGTATCCAGACGTGGTATGACGCTATCTAATGATAGCGTACTTTCAAAATCGGAGAATATTTGTTAATCCGTCTGATGGGTGCGTCGCTGCGCTCCTTCACCCATCCTACGAAGATCTACGGTTTTTTGTAGGATGG
>DMKK01000048.1:0-13830 GCA_003454335.1 Gammaproteobacteria bacterium
GGTACTGCCGTAGCACCACAATCAGGTATATCTATTAGTGCAGGAGCGCTTCGCAAGCGCGATGAAACTTGTGGCAATCCCTATCGCGGATGCGGTCCGCTAACCAATATCCCCTGCCCTAGTGCACCGCCCCGGTACCCGTCATCAACAACTCCCCCATCCCTTTCGCCATGGCGACACCAATACGTTCGCTGAGTCGCTCCAGCAAATCAGGTTTCTCGGTGAACTCGACAATTTCTGCCTCGCCAATGATCTCCCTGGCCACATAACCGGAACTGCCAATTTCATCGGCCAGACCCATTGACAGACTTTCCTCCCCGGTCCACACCAGGCCGGTAAAGAGCTTGGGTTCGTCTTTCAAGCGATCGCCCCGGCCGGTTTTAACAGAATTGATAAATTGCTTGTGGATACTCTCAAGCAACACCTTCACATGTTCTACATCAGCCGGTTTCGAGGGTGTAAACGGATCCAGGAACCCCTTGCTCTTTCCTGCGGTATACAGCCGGCGCTCAACACCGAGCTTTTCCATGGTATCGACAAAACCGAAGCTGTCCATGCGGACACCGATTGACCCGATAATGCTGGACTTGTCGACGTAGATGTCATCAGCTGCGGAAGCCACGTAGTAACATCCCGAAGCGCACATGTCTGTCACCACGGCATACAGCGGGGTATCCGGATATAATTCCCTGAGCCTTTTGATCTCGTCATAGATGTAGGCAGACTGTACCGGACTCCCACCAGGGGAATTGGCACGCAGAATCACTCCTGACGTCCCCTCATCCTCAAACGCAGCACGCAGACCGGTGATAATCTTGTCTGCACTGGCCTCTGATGAGTCAGTAATAATGCCTTTAAAATCGACCAGGGCAGTATGTTTTTCACTCACCTTGCTTAAATCGGACCAATCTGTCGGCATATACAGAAATAGCAGCAACAGCAGATACCCTGCCATCAGGAACTTGAAGAAGATACCCCAGCGCCGGGCACGGCGCTGTTCATCGACCGCCGCAAAGGCAAGCCGGTTTACCAGATCGCGGTTCCAGTCATCATTACTTTCTCTGGAATTACCGCTGGCTGCATCTTTGTCAAACATAAAATCACCTGTTATAAAGTTGTTAAATCATAAAGTATCAGCTGGACAAGAGACCGGTAGCGGACATCCAGTCCGTCATATCAGCTACCCTGTCCAGGCAAATCAGCGGCGCATGCCGGTTAAGCCGTTCGCCTGAATGCACACCTGAACGTACTGCGATTTTTGCGACCCCCGCATTGGTGGCCATCTCCATGTCATACTCGGTATCACCTACCATTATCGTCTCTTCAGGAAGAACATCCAGTGCTTCCATCAAATCCAGCAACATTTGCGGGTGCGGCTTCGAGAGCGCCTCATCGGCACAGCGTGTCGCATGAAAACAGGATGTCAGGCCGGTATCGTTCAGCACCCGGTCCAGCCCCCGGCGCGCCTTTCCGGTAGCCACACCCAGCAGAAAGTCGTTCTGCCTGATGGTATCCAGCACTTCACGGGCACCTGCAAACAATACCGAGCTTTCGGACTGGAACCAGTGCGTCCTGTATGCATTCACGAATGTCTGAAGAAAACGATCATCACGTCCCGGCACCAGCATATCAACTGCCTCGCGCAATCCCAGACCAATCACATTCTTGACCGTATCATCATCCATAGGTTCCAGGTCAAGATCAGTAATAGCCGCATGCAAACACGCCACAATCTGTGCCTCGGAGTCCATCAGGGTCCCGTCCCAGTCGAACACAACAAACTTTATCCTGGCAGGCATTATCCGGTCATTCGAGCTGTGCAAGAACAGCCTTCACATCATCGCCCAGCGGCGAGCTAACAGTAATAACTTCGTCATTGGATGGATCCGTGAACTCAATATAATGCGCATGCAGCAGCATGCGACGCAGACCAATGGCACGCATCTGGCGGTTAAATACAGGATCGCCATACTTCTCGTCACCGGCCAGGGGATGACCGATATGCGTACCGTGAACACGGATTTGGTGGGTCCGGCCCGTTTTCAGCACCACTTCTACCAGGGTTGCGTTCTCATAACAGGAGACGGGACTGAAAACACTGATGGCCTGCTTGCCGTCAGCATCCACAGTCACCATGCGTTCACCACCGCGCAACTGATTTTTACGCAACGGGACATCCACCGTCTGCTTCCCGCCTTGCCACACACCGGCTACCAGCGCCAGATAGTGCTTCACGACCTGGCCATGCCGCAATTGCTCATGAAAGGCACGCAGAAAACTGCGCCGTTTGGCAAGCACCAGGCAGCCGGATGTTTCACGATCAAGTCGATGGGCCAGTTCGATATAGGGTGCCTGTGGCCGCTCTGCCCGGAGCGCCTCGATGACGCCATGGCTCACGCCACTGCCACCGTGCACGGCAATGCCCGACGGTTTATTGATAACCAGGCAACGTTCATTTTCAAACAAAATATGTTGCTCAAGGCCGAAACCGGGCGCTTTTTGCCCGGATCGGGCCGGTGCAACCCTGACGGGCGGAATCCGCACAGTATCACCGGCACATACCTTATATTGCGCACGTATGCGGCCACTGTTCACGCGCACTTCCCCGCGCCGCAGGATGCGGTAGATGTGGCTTTTTGGAACCCCCTTTAAGTATCGCGCCAGAAAATTGTCGATTCGTTGACCGGCCTCTTCAGCCGAGACCTTAACCTGACGTACCTTGGGGAAACTTTTCGTGGATAACTGACTCATTAACCTGCGTCATTCATTGTGGCTGCCGCAAAATTCTACAGCTTTTCATCCTGTTGCATTAGCTGCGTGTTTGCGGGTATAGAACAAGGTTGTTATAGTGCCGGATCGGTCTGGCCTTTAAAAGGCATAATGCGTACGAAAGGCATGCCGTGAACACAAATTTTTACTGGAGATGCTGGCCGCTCTACCAACAACCGGCAATCTTCAGGAACCACCAGCAATATGCTGTAAATCAATAAATTAAACAAACATTAATCGCTCCCATGTATCACATACAGCAACAAATGCCAGCAGCAATCACCTGCATGTTATGGCTGATGGGTATTTCAATACCCGTCTGGCAACATGCCCCGTTGCGGGTAAACCAGATACCTCGTTGTGTGCGTAATCAGGTTGAGCGAACGAGAGACCCAAAACATGAAAAGAATGCTAATCAATACCACACAGCCCGAAGAGCTGCGTGTGGCCATGGTCGATGGCCAGAAGCTTTACGATCTTGATATAGAGGTACCCTCACGGGGCCAGAAAAAGTCAAACGTCTACAAGGGTAAAATCACCCGCATCGAGCCCAGCCTCGAGGCAGCTTTTATTGATTACGGTGGCAACCGCCACGGTTTTCTACCCCTGAAAGAAATTGCCCGCAGTTACTTCAAGGAATCCGCCCGGAAATCATCCGGACGTCTCAGCATCAAGGATGCCCTGACAGAAGGCCAGGAACTGGTTGTTCAGGTCGAGAAGGAAGAGCGTGGCAACAAGGGTGCCGCCCTGACCACCTTCATCAGTCTTGCCGGACGCTACCTGGTCCTGATGCCTAACAACCCGCGTGCCGGAGGGGTTTCCAAGCGTATCCAGGGCGATGACCGTGACCTGGTTCGCGATGCCATGAGTGCCATGAATATCCCTGATGACATGGGCATGATTGTGCGTACAGCAGGGATCGGCCGTGGCAGCGAAGAGTTGCAGTGGGACCTCGACTATCTGGTCCACCTGTGGAGCGTCATTGATGAGGCCTCTGCAGAGCAGCCTGCGCCGTTTCTGATTTACCAGGAAAGTAATGTCATTATCCGTGCCCTGCGCGACTATCTGCGCACCGACATCACGGAAATCCTGATTGACAGTCAGGAAGTCTTTGATACAGCCCGTGAGTTCATGGACCGGGTGATGCCTCACAACCTGGGGAAACTGAAGCTTTACCAGGAAACCGTTCCTCTTTTCAACCGTTTCCAGATCGAGTCCCAGATCGAGTCTGCCTTTCAGCGTGAAGTTACCCTGCCATCCGGTGGCGCCATTGTGATCGATCACACCGAGGCAATGATTTCCATCGATATCAACTCTGCCCGTGCTACCAAAGGCAGTGATATTGAAGAAACCGCACTGAATACCAACCTGGAAGCTGCCGATGAAGTCGCCCGGCAACTGCGCATACGGGACCTGGGTGGCCTGGTCGTCATTGATTTCATCGACATGCGGCCGGCCCGCAACCAGCGTGAGGTGGAGAACCGCTTGCGCGAGGCACTGAAGATGGACCGCGCCCGCGTACAAATCGGTCGCATTTCCCGCTTCGGTCTGCTGGAAATGTCACGGCAGCGTCTGCGGCCTTCACTGGGTGAATCCAGCCAGATTGTCTGCCCGCGCTGTACTGGCCAGGGTACGATCCGCGGAGTGGAATCGCTGTCCCTGTCTGTACTCAGGATCATCGAGGAAGAGGTCATGAAAGACAATACCCTGCGTATTGTTGCCCATGTACCTGTTGATGTCGGCACCTACCTGCTCAATGAAAAACGCGAACTGCTGGTTGGACTTGAGGCCCGCCACAAGATTGCCGTCATGCTGATTCCGTCACCGTCGCTGGAAACACCCAACTACGATGTGCAGCGCATACGCAAGGATGAGTCGGCAAGTTCACCGACTTCTGCAAGTTATCAAATGGCGAAAACTGCGCCCGAACCTGAAATCGCGCATGCACAACATACCAAGCAGCCTGGCCCTGAGGTGCCCGCTGTCAGCTCAGTGAAACCGACAGCACCTGCCCCCGCACCTGTCCCGCCCCCCTCCCCTGCAGTGGAGGTAGCCAGCAAACCCGGCCTGCTAACACGTCTGTTCAGCAGTCTGTTTGGCAGTGGTGAGAAAGCCCAACAGCCAGCAGAAACACCCAAACCACAACAACGGAGCGGGCAACAGAACAGGGGGCAACGTAGCGGCACCGACCGCAACCGCAACCGCAACCGACGCAAGCAGCCACAGGGCAACCGCCGGCCTGCCAACAGGCCGGCTGCCGGACAATCCGGTGCCCAGCGAAAAACAGCCGGCAACAGAACGCCTGCGAATCAGGGGCAAAAAAAGGAAACCCCTAAACAAGTGGCGGCCACTACAGAGACCACACCGGCACAGGCAACCCAACAGGCCAGCCCACAGGCAACTCAACAGGAAAAGAGCGAGGGTACCGGCCAGCAAAGGCGGAGTTCAAGGCGTGGCCGTCGTGGTGGCCGCAGACGTTCTTCAGGGCAGAATCGGGATACAAACGCCCAGAACACCCCTGCAAATGGCAATAATGTCCAGACCAGGCCTGATGCTGACGGCAATAAAAAACCATCACCCGCCGGCAATACGAATCAGCAACGCGACACCGGCAATAAGGAAACACAACCGGCAAAACAGGAAAACCGTCCGGCAACACCGGTAACAGACAAACCTGCCGCCACAAATGCGACGCCGGCACCGACACCTCCGCCAAAAACGACGGCGACACCTGCAGCGGCCCCACAGATTGTTTCAGATAAACCGGCTGACGGAAACAAGGCAACGGGCTCCGGGAATACAGAACCCAAGACCCAAAAAGCGGCTTCGGAGTAAGACTGGCTTCAGAGACTGTGCTGCTGGCGGATTTCCGCCAGCAGCCCTGCTGATGCCTGTTCAATCATATCCAGCACCCGTTCAAAACCACTTCCCCCGCCATAGTACGGATCAGGGACCTCCCTCGTTTCAAGGTCAGGGGCAAACTCCAGAAACAGGCGCAACCTCGATTCAAGCCCTGACGGACAACTTGCCGCCAGGATTTCATAATTATCGTTGTCCATGGCCAGTACATAATCAAACCGCTCAAAATCATCAGGGCTGACCCGACGCGCCTTCTGGGAACTGAGATCAACACCACGATTCAATGCTGCCGCAGAAGCCCGCGCGTCAGGCTGCTCACCAATATGGTAAGCATGCGTTCCTGCTGAATCGATTTCTATGATGTCAGCAAGACTGTGCTCTTCTACCAGTCTTGCAAAGACGCCTTGCGCAGTGGGTGACCGGCAGATATTACCCATGCACACGAAGAGAACCGACACATTTATTTCATCACTCAATTTGTTACCTGCTATGTATTAACCATATACGGAGTCGAATTGTACCGCTCTGTGATGTTCAATAACAATCAGTTACACCCTTCACAACCCCTGCGCCATGCGCTGAATTACCAGCGCAGCAGGAAAATCTCACATTATGCAGCACTGCTTGCAGCCAGCTGGCCGTCAGTGACAAACTTGCAACCATTACGGCAGTAACAACAAGCCACCACGCTAAAGGACATCAAACCATGCTTGAAAATATCGCTATATTTTCCGGACTCAGTCAACCGGAACTCGAAATACTCGAGAATCATATGGTCACGCGGACTTTCCGGAAAAATACCGTTGTCATCAATGAAGGCGACGAGGCCAAATCACTCTATATTATTCTCAGCGGCAAGGTCAGGGTCTTCCTCAGCAACGCGGATGGCAAGGAAATCATCATCAATTCCCAGGGTGCCGGTGATCATTTTGGCGAACTGGCCCTGCTGGATGATGCGCCCCGCTCGGCCTCGGTGATGACGACCGAAAAATCCTCGATCGGTGCAATCTCGAAAGCCGACTTCGTCGCCCTCCTGGCCAAACACCCGGAACTCGCACTCAAGCTGACCAGGGAACTGACCCAGTGGGTCCGGCTGCTGAGTGACAATGTCAAAACACTTGCCTTGATGGATGTCTATGGACGTGTTGCAAAAACACTGCTCGCCATGGCGGAAAAGGAGGGCGACCATCTGGTTATCGACAACCGGCCAACCCAGCAGGATATCGCCAACCGGATTGGCGCCTCGCGCGAGATGGTTGCCCGCATTATGAAGGACCTGACAACCGGCAACTACATCAGCATTGATGGCAAACGCCTCGTCATCAATGAAAAACTGCCGGACGCCTATTGAATGGTGCAGTTGCCGGACAATATTTTCTGGACACGCGCCAGGTCACTTTCAGTATCGACACCATGGCCGGGCATTTCACTGGCTATTTCAACATGTATTTTCATGCCATGCCATAACACCCGCAGCTGTTCGAGCTTCTCGATCGCTTCAAGCGGTGAAGGTTCAAGCTCCTGGTAGTGGCGGAGAAAGCCGGCCCGGTAGGCGTACAGACCGATATGCCGTAATGCGGCCACTGGGTTCGAGCCGGACGCGTCGTCACGCTGGCAGGGAATCGGGGCGCGGCTGAAATACAGTGCATACCCCTCCTTGTCCAGAACGACCTTCACGACATGCGGGTCGGTGACTTCATCAATGCTATGGGCAGGGTACGCCAGTGTGGCAACAACTGCTGTCGGGTGACTGGCAAGTCCCTCGGCGACCTGCCGGATCAGGGCGGACGGGATCAGGGGTTCATCGCCCTGCACATTTACGACGACGGCCTGGTCGTCCCACGCCATCATCTCGGCAATCTCGGCCAGCCGCTCCGTGCCTGAGGTATGCTCGCTTGAGGTCATACGAACAGCTGCATCAAAACCGGTTGCGGCATCCATAATGCGCTGGTCATCTGTTGCAATAATTACCTCACTGGCCCCGCTTTGTTGTGCCCGTTCATGAACGTACTGCAACATCGGGCGCCCGGCAATTTCCAGCAGGGGTTTTCCCGGCAACCGGGTTGAGGCATAGCGCGCGGGTATAACGACCTTGAATGCGGTGTCCATGATGTGTCGGTTCAGATCTCTTCATCTGCAGGTATTTGCCTGGCCTCTTCTTCCAGCATCACCGGGATATCATTCCGTATCGGGTAAGCCAGGCGGTCCGGCTTGCAGATGAGTTCATTATCATCCTGATGATAGACGAGTGGCCCCTTGCAAACCGGGCAGGCAAGTATATCCAGCAATTTTTTATCCACGCTACGCTCCTGAAAAGGTTACTGTATGTGACCGGGTTCCGTCTGGATTTTACGCTCGGCCCTGTCCTCCAGCAATGCATCCAGCTGCTGGCAGAAACCTGCTGGCATCTGGACGCTAACAGGGATATACCAGTCGTTCTCTGCCGCAAAATAGCGGCATTTTACCGCATCTTTCTCCGTCATGATGACCGGTTTGTTATCACCAAAACGGATATCTGCAGACGTATATTGATAATGATCGGGAAAGGCATGTTTTTCCACCTGCATTCCCTGTTGCTGCAATAACTGGAAGAAACGCTCCGGATTGCCAATACCGGCTACTGCATGCACGGCGTGGGCGTAAAAATCTGACAGTCGGCGGATGTTACCCGCATCGAGCAGGCTGTGCGCATCACCGGGATTCATCCTCATCTGGTGCTCGTCACTGTTACCCAGACCATTAATGACGACCAGGTCCGCCTCCTGTAACCGCTGGACCGGCTCACGCAGGGGGCCTGCCGGTAATAAGAAACCGGTGCCAAAACGCCTGACACCATCAATAACAACAATCTCGATATCACGCTGCAAGGCATAGTGTTGCAGACCATCATCGCTCAGGACGACATCACAATCACTGTGTTCAATCAGCGCCCTTGCCGCGGCAACACGATCCGGTCCCACTGCCATTGGACAGTGCGTCGCCCCCGCCATTAGCACGGCCTCGTCACCCACCATGGCTGGGTCGCTGTCCGCTCGCACCTGCTGCGGCCAGCTGCTGGCCTGACCACCATAGCCACGGGAGATAATCCCTGGCCGGTAGCCCTTGCCGCGCAGATATTCAGCCAGCCAGATAACCAAAGGCGTCTTGCCGGTTCCACCCGCGGTAATATTCCCCACTATGATGACCGGCCGGGAAATCCGGCAGCTCCGCAACAGACCCTTGCGATAGGCAAACCGCCGCAGCCAGACGACACCCCTGAAAAGCAGCGACAGCGGCGTCAACAGCAGCAGCCACGGGCTGCGTGTATACCAGTAATAATCCAGGCGTTTCATATCACCCTGACAATACCGCCATACTTGCCAGCTACTCTTCGATCCTGGATGTAGCCAGGGAAATCTGCGTCAGTCCGAGCTGGCTGGTCGCATCCAGCGCGGTAATCACTGCCTGGTGAGGTGTACTGGCATCTGCACGAATGGTCACCGGTACTGTGCCGCGATCGCCGACAGCCTTGCTGATGGCACTTTTGAGTGTTTTAAGTTCTGTATTGACGACCTGCTCTTCACCGATAAAGTAACGGCCCTGGGCATCAATGACGATTTCTATTGATTCCTCTTCAATCTCCTCAGGTGACGCAGTGGCTTCCGGCAGCTCTATCTGGATACGTGACTGCTGCTCAAAGGTGGTCGACACCATAAAGAAAATCAGCAACAGGAACACTACATCAATCAATGGCGTCAGATTGACTTCTGGTTCATCTTCTCCACCGGGCTGCAAATTCATGACCTAGCGCTCCGCATCAGGGTCAAGTTTACGCTGTCCATGCATGATTTCTACCATGGTGAGTGCTTCCTGCTCCATCTTCAGCACCAGCATCCTGACCCGGCCCCTGAAGTAGCGATAAAACATCAGGGTCGGAATCGCGACGGACATACCCGCGGCAGTCGTCAGCAATGCCTCTGAAATACCGCCTGCCAGGGCCCCTGGATCACCGACGCCCTGTGTCGTGATGGTCGCAAACACCTTGATCATGCCGATAACCGTGCCGAGCAGTCCCAGCAAGGGGGTAATGGCCGCAATGGTGCCGAGCGAGTTGAGGTAGCGTTCCAGTTCGTGAACGATATGCCGACCGGTGTCTTCGATGCTCTCCTTCATAACATCACGGTCCTGGTGGCGATTGACGATACCGGCTGCCAGGATGGAACCCAGCGGTGAACTGGATTGCAGTTCTTTCACATGTTCGTCGGTTAACTGGTGGATCTTTTCCCAGCGCCAGACCTGGGCAACCAGGTGCTTGGGCAGAACGCGCCGCACCTGCAAGGACCAGAGTCGTTCAACAATGATGGCCAACGCAATCACTGAACACAAGATAATCGGCAGCATCAGCCAGCCGCCTGCCCGCACTAGTTCTAGCACACTACACCACCCTTCGGATTACCGGAATCTGGAAACGTTGCAAATCATACTGTATTTGCCCCGGCAGCCAAACAGTGTTTCAGTGATTATTTTTCGGCTGCCAATATCGCCGCACGGTTTCCCGGTAGCGCCGGACTTCCGGCATCCCGGAATCCGCAGTCAGGGTGACGGTCAGCGCCCCGCTGAGACCGGTTTGATCGGTAGCGGCATGGCTATCGGCATACCTGTCCACAATCACCTGCTTCGGAAAGCCATAGCGATTCCGATAGCCACTCGGGAACAGGGCGACATCCGGACGGATAGCGTCAATAAATGCACGGGATGACGAGGTCATGCTGCCATGATGGGGCACCACGAGCACGTTCGCCGGTAACTGCTCGCGCTGCTCACGCAGCAAGATCTGCTCCGCCTGGTGCTCGATATCACCCGTTAGCAGCACACTCTGTCCGCCCTGGGCCGTAATACGCAGCACACATGAGGCATTGTTTCCTGACAGGACATCCCCGTTTACCGGGTGCAGGACCGCTATGCGGACTCCGTCCCAGTCCCAGCGCTGACCACGCACGCAGAGATGTGCCCGGACTGCAGGCACCTCTCCGGGCACGCTGGATAACACCTCTGCAGCAGGATAGGCGGCAAGCAGTGAGGCAGCGCCACCTATGTGATCATTATCCCCGTGGCTGACCACCAGTGTGTCCAGCCGCTGTATGCCCTGGTGCCGAAGAAACGGGACCACCACCGCCCGTCCGGTGTCGAATGTTTCACTAAAACGTGGGCCCGTATCATATACAAGGGTGTGATGCTCCGTCTGAACCACTGCCGCCAGTCCCTGCCCCACATCCAGCAGGGTCACATGCGCCTCACCCTGTGCAGGCCCCTCCGGCGTGACCAGCAACAGCGGCAGCAATAACAGCCCCCCGGTCCACCGTCCCGGCAGGCCGCGCGGCATAAACAGGACTGCCAGCCCGAATATTGCCGGTAGCAGCGTCCATGCAACCGGTGCATGCTGACGCCACAGCGCAAAATCCAGACGGGATAACCATTCCAGCAGTAACCAGACAGTATCAAGTAACACACCGGCCAGTTGCAACAACAGTCCACCGGCCGTTTCATTGATTGCAAAGACAACTGTTCCGGTCAGCGCAACCGGCACCACACCGAGACTCACCCATGGCACGGCGATAATATTGGCAACAGGGGCTACCAGGGAGGCTTCCTGGAAAAACACCAGCAACAAGGGCAGCATGGCAATCGCCAGCACGACATGCAGGTTAATCCACTTCTGCGCAAATCCCTGCCGCCCGTACCGTCCGGTAACGATAAAGGCAATAATGGTAACGGCCCAGAAGGACAGCCACCAGCCAGCGGACAGGACTGAAAGCGGATCGATAAGCAGGGTGACCAGCACCGCCAGACCGATCGCCTGAAACAGCGACGTATAACGATCAAACACGATTGCCAGCGTCAACACGCTCACCATAATAAATGCACGGCGCGTCGGAATACCGAAACCCGCCAGCAGTGCATACATCAATGCCGCGACCAGGCCGATGACCGCCGCGCCCTTGCTTGCGGGTATGGCCTCTGTCAGTTTTCCGCAACGCAACCAGACCCGCCTGGCAATCCAGAACACCAGGCCGGCGACCAGGCTGATATGCAGACCGGAGATCGCCATCAGGTGGCTGGTGCCCGTGGCACGCAAGATGTCCCACTGCGCAGGACTGATGGCACTGCGGTCACCAATGGTCAGTGCCCGTATCATCGCCATCGACGGTCTGTCGGCCTGCAGCGGATCAAAGGCCGACATCAAGCGGTTTCGAAACTGACTAATCACCGACACGGATCCGGCAGCCAGCCGCCGGTTACGTTCCCTGTCCTTGCGTATGTAGCCGGTCGCCCGAATGCCCTGCTGGAACAGCCAGCGCTCATAATCAAAACCACCCGGGTTCGAGAAACCGTGCGGACGTTTCAAACGCACCGCCAGTTGCCAGCGCTCACCCGGTGCCGGTCTGAACTTGAACCCGGCACCGGTCCCGTACCAGTCGAGGCGTACCTTTGTGGAAAAGTTCGACCAGCCATGACCATTGTCCAGACGTTCAGCAGCAAACAGAAAACGCAGCCGCCGCGCCGACAACTGGCGTGGCATACCGAGGACCACGCCTTCCAGTACCACCGTTTTACCCTCAACGTCCGGTGCCAGTTCCGGCTGTAACGCATACTCCGCCCGTAATGCGGCCCAGCAAAAACCCAGGATAAACATGGCGGACAAGCGGGTAAGCTTCCAGCGGAGAAGCGGCAGGACAGCAACGGCAACAGCAACACCGGCCCAGACCGGTGGCAACCCGGCACACCACTGCAGCGTCAGTACACCCGCCAGAAAGGCGATGGAGATTGATAACATGTTCGTCCTTGAACAGTTAACGCAATGATTGTAAAAAATATCGGCAACTATTCACCACAGAGGCACGGGGGCACGCTGAGGGCAGGAGATATTGGTTACCCCGTCTGATGGGTGCGTCGCTGCGCTCCTTCACCCATCCTACGAAGATCTACAGTTTTTTGTAGGATGGGTGAAGGAGCGCAGCGACGCACCCATCAGCCCGTAGAATGTGGTGAATAGTTACAAAATATCGTACGGCAGGAGCGGCTTTTAGCCGCGATTCGCGCCTGCAGAACTGTGCCATACGACACTACAGCAAGCGACCATCCTCCAGCCTGACAACCCGGTCCATACGTTCGGCAATCAGCGGATCATGCGTCGCCACCAGCAAACTGGTACCCAGTTCCTGATTTAATTCCAGCATAAGCGCATAGACCTGTTCAGCATTCTGGCGATCAAGATTACCGGTGGGTTCATCCGCCAGTACACATGCCGGTTTTGTTACCAGTGCCCGGGCAATCGCCGCCCGTTGACGTTCACCACCGGACATTTCACCCGGTTTATGTGACGTGCGTGCCGACAGGCCAACACGTACCAGCAGTGACTCAGCCTGTTCCCTGGCCTCCGCGGAGCGTACCCCGCGAATAAGCAAGGGCATCGCTACATTTTCAGTGGCAGTAAACTCGGGCAACAGATGGTGAAACTGGTAAACGAAGCCCAGCGTCCTGTTACGCAGTCGCCCCAGTTGCACCGATGACAGGGAAGCCAGTGGCTGGCCGGTTATCGAGACATCCCCGCTCGTTGGCTCATCCAGACCACCCAGCAGGTGCAACAGCGTACTCTTGCCGCTGCCAGAGGTTCCGGTTATCGCAATACGTTCACCGGCACTTACCGTGAAATCGACATCATGCAGGATATTCAGCGCCACCTCACCTTCACCAAATGTTTTTCCCAGTTGGCGACACTCAAGCACATTACTCATAACGCAGCGCCTCGGCCGGAAGTGTATGCGCTGCCCGCCATGCCGGGTACAGGGTTGCCAGCAGACTCAGTCCCATAGAGACCAGCACCATGGTCCAGACATCATTCCAGTGCATTTCCGAGGGCACATCACTGATGTAATACACGTCAGCCGCAAGAAACTCGACATTAAACAGGCTTTCAATTGCCGGAACGATGGTTTCCACATTCAGCGCCAGTCCGACTCCACCCGCCACACCCAGGGCCGTTCCCAACACGCCGATGACGACACCCTGGATAATAAAAATGGTCATAATCGAACCCGGTGATGCGCCCAGTGTGCGCAATATGGCTATATCTGAACGCTTGTCATTAACGACCATAACCAATGTGGAAACAATATTAAATGCGGCAACGGCGACAATGAGTGTCAGAATTATAAACATCAC
>DMKK01000048.1:14016-18494 GCA_003454335.1 Gammaproteobacteria bacterium
GCCACGCCGCGATCATATTCGTACATCCCGACTTCAAAGACAGCCATGACAGTAAATCGCCTCAGCCTGGGCAAAATACCGGTAGGCCCGATTGTCACCTGGGGCGACACCACGGTTATGGAATCGCCAATGCCGGCGCCCAGCGCAATGGCCAGCTCGCTACCAAGGATAATACCGTACTTGCCTGGTTCCAGAAGACCGAGGTCCCCGCCATTGATATGCGACACAACGTCAGAGACGTCACCTTCCCTTCCCGGCAATACGCCGCGCAGCAGTGCACCACTCACCTGCTTGCCCATACTCAGCATGGTCTCGCCACGAACATAAGGTGCCATGGCGACGATCCGGTCATTATTCGCAAGCGTCTCTGACAGCCCTTCCCAGTCCGGCAACCTTCCTGCAAAAGTAGTTACCGTCGCATGCGAGGCCATACCGAGAATACGGTCTCTCAATTCCTTTTCAAAGCCATTCATCACGGATAGCACGGTAATTAATGCCGTCACGCCAAGTGCAATACCCAGCATTGAAGTCATGGAGATAAACGAGATAAAGTGCGTCCGGCGCCTGGAATGCGTATAGCGCAGGCCGACGAATAATTCGAATGGTCGAAACATGGGCGGCGATTAGACCACATCTCCCGATGAATTTCGCCTTTTGCAGAAACTAAAAGAGCAGCCTGCAGCTGCCCTTTAATACTTAATCGGGTTCCCCTGGCAGGCTCCATGCCCTGCATCCCGGTAGCCATCAGTTAACCCGGTATTACAATGGATATTACTGCAGGAGCGGCGAAGCCAGTGCTTCGGCCGGGCTTAATGCAACTCGGGTCAGTGCAGCTTCATCCGCCCTGACGGGACGGGTATATCATCAAGCAGACTGGACATCCCCGTTTCCTGTCCGAGCTGTCGGCGCAGTGGCTGCAACATTTCCCGTGAGAACCAGGCCTCACCTGCACAAATTGTCGAGACCGCCTTGCACAATAGCGAGGTCGTTGATTCACGTCGAATCACGCCCAGGATACCCAGCGCAAGCACTGTCACCATCTCCTGCTGTGTCTCATTTTCCAAAAGCAGCAGCGACCTGAGCAACGGGTAGCTATCATGTATTGTCCGCACGGCATGATGTCCATCCTGTTCAAGTGCCGCCTCATCCAGCAGCAGCACATCACTCTGGCCAAGGGCAGCCCATGCGCCTGCTTCGTTCAGTCCGGTCGGTCGGGCAACAATATTGATCTCCGGGCATGCCGCGAGCAAGTCAACACAGCCTGGGTAGCTTTCATCTCCAACGCAGACCACCGTTATATTTATTTTTTTCATAACCAATTGTTTTTATAAGACTAATTCAGGTTACTTTCCAGGCCGTGATGGCACAATTGGACTTAGGTACAAACATCAGCCACTCCCCGGCACCCAAACTTCGGGAAAAACTGCCATGTAATCTGGCACATAGCAACCAAAAGACTAAAAGCCTGCGATTCCTGGCCGTTAACAACCGGGACACCTTCTTACAGATAACCAGGTTTTCATGCCCCTGCTCCGCACACCATCTGGCCTCCGGCAGCGTTTCCCGCTTGTTCTTATTGCAGGGCTGATCAACCTTGTCAGCAGCCAATTGGCATTCGCCGACAAGTTTCCCGTTTCAAACCGGCTATTGAACAAAATAGAACAGGAACACGGCGGCTATGCACGTGAACGCATCGTTATCTGGGAACAATTGATCAGCAGTAATAAAAATGCTGACAACCTAAAGAAGCTGAGCGTGGTCAACAACTTCTTCAACAAAATGAATTTTGCCAATGATATTGATCTTTGGGGCAAAGAGGACTACTGGGCAACCCCGCTACAAATGCTGACATCCAATGGTGGTGACTGCGAGGATTATTCCATTGCCAAATATTTTACCTTGCGAAAGATGGGTATCCCGGCAGCACACATGCGGCTCACCTACGTCAAGGCGCTGAAACTGAATCAGGCACATATGGTACTCACCTATTACTCTGCCCCGGACGCGGAACCGCTGGTACTCGATAATCTGGTCAACGACATACAGATAGCATCGAATAGAAAAGACCTGGTGCGCGTCTACAGCTTTAATGGCACAGACTTGTGGCTGGCAAAAGAACGGGGTGGTGACAAGCATATTGGCCGCTCCGGCCGATTGAGCCGCTGGCAGGAGGTAATCGCAAGGATCAATGATGAGAAAATTTCACTGCCACGCTAGCTGCACCCTGTAAACACCAGCGACCGACGCAACGCCAGGGGCTCGCGTAGAAATTAATTCACATCCCGAAGCGAACCCCAGGATCCAGCTGTCCATGCAACCCACCAGAGCCTCCCCGCTAAACTTGCACATTGCAGTGCCGATACCCTAACCGACGCGAACAGTGCAGCCTGTTACTTCACGTAAAGGGCAAACAACATATAAAGGAATATGCAAATGCCGGTAAGTAACATGCCTACAAAAGCCAGTATTCTCATTGCAAGCAGCTGTACATCACTTGCTGAACGGTTCTCCGAAATTCTTGCCGACGAGTTTTTACTGGAAGTATTAAACCAGGAAAGTTCCACATGCACTGTTATTACAGAATCGCACCCTCACCTGGTAATGCTTGACCCTGCATTGTTTAATGAGTCACTGGCAGCAACCATCACAGAGATACTGGAAACAGCGCCGCACACACGGGTCATCGTACTGCAAAGAACAACCGGCAACCCTGTCGATCAGATGTCCCTGTTTAAAACCGGTGCACATGGTTTCTGCGCTGACGATATTCAGCCTGATTTGCTGGTCAAGGCAGCACACGCAGTCTGTCAGGGAGAAATCTGGGTTCCAAGACAACTGATCACGCAGCTCATCGGCGAACTCGCACGTGAAAGCAGTGCCGGCACACATAAACTCAGCCAGGCTGTCGCCGAATCAGTAGAATGCCTGACACCCAGGGAACTCCAGGTTGCAAAGATGGTTCACCTTGGTGGCAATAACAAGGTAATCGCACGCGAACTCGAAATATCCGAGCGGACCGTGAAAGCGCACCTGAGTGCCATATTCCGCAAGCTGGATATAGAAAACCGCCTCCACCTCGCCCTGTTCTTTAACAGAGTCAACTGAAACACATACCCCCGACATAGCCAGCACCACCGCGTCGCAACGATAATCCAGGCAACAGCGGCTGCAAAACCCCGCCTGTCCACAGTTCTTCCAAATATCTTTATTTTGCCCATTACTGGCTATAGGATGTGCTGGTAATGCTGGATGACTCGATAATCTTTTCGATCTTTCTGATCTTCACCGGTGCTGCTGTACTGGCCGCGCTCGCCCTGTTTGCACGTCAATCGCTGCTGGTCGCCTACATTCTGCTGGGCGGAATAGTAGGACCCTGGGGACTCAAGCTGGTGAATGACCCGGAAATAATCCAGGAAATCGGTCATATCGGCATCATATTCCTGCTGTTTCTGCTGGGACTTAATTTACAGCCGGCGCAACTGGTACGGATGCTTCGAGAAGCAATTGTTGTCACGGTTATAAGCTCGCTGGTGTTTGGCATCATTGGGGCAGCCATCAGCCTGGCATTCAGATTTAACCTCTATGAAAGCCTGATCATCGGCTCGGTCATGATGTTTTCGAGCACCATCATTGGGTTGAAATTACTGCCTACAACCGCCCTGCACCACCGCCATGTCGGCCAGGTCATGATCAGTATTCTGTTACTGCAGGACATATTCGCTATCGGAATTCTCCTGCTGCTTGAAGGTTTCTCGCAGACCGGCATGGAATGGCGGCAGGTGGGTACACTGGCCGTTGCATTACCTCTCCTGGTGGTCTTTTCCTTACTGTTTGAGCGTTACATTCTGCAACGCCTTATACGGCGTTTTGATACCATTCAGGAATATGTTTTTCTGACCGCAATCGGCTGGTGCCTAGGCATGGCACAGCTCGCTGAAACACTGGGACTCTCCTATGAAATCGGTGCCTTTATTGCAGGTGTGGCGCTGGCAACAAACCCGATTGCACTCTTTATTGCAGAAAGTTTCAAACCGCTGCGAGATTTCTTCCTGATTATGTTTTTCTTCTCCCTGGGTGCCGGTTTTAATATCACCATACTGCCCGAGGTCATCATCCCCGCTGCGATCACCGCCATGTTGATGCTCACTTGCAAACCATTCATTTTCGCAAGACTGCTGCGGTTTTCGGGTGAAACAAAGGGACTGTCCAATGAGGTAGGTATACGTCTTGGACAGGTCAGCGAATTTTCACTGATGATCGCTGTCCTGGCGCTCAATACGGGGGCCATCGGACCCAAGGCCTCCTACCTGATCCAGACAACTACGCTTATCACTTTCATCGTCTCCTCCTACGTTATTATGTTGAATTATCCCACCCCCATCGCTGTCAGCGACAGGCTCAGGAAGGACTGAATTGCAGAGTTCACCGGGAGATGCGATGACAGGCGAGAACAGCCACTATCCTCACCCGCCGTCTTT
>DMKK01000037.1:0-6511 GCA_003454335.1 Gammaproteobacteria bacterium
GCGTCTTTGCGTCTTTGCGTCTTTACGCGAGTTATTCTTTTTGCTCAGGAATCAAATAATTCCAGGGGAAATCAGTCGAGATCGGCAAGCAGGGACTCCCGGACCGGCCCAGCCACTGGCTCGACCTCGTACCCATAGTGCGGATGCTCAATACCCGCACCCAGCGCAGCACCCTGCTTCAGATCTGTGACCATTTTTTCAGACAACTCAAACCGCAGAAAGTGAACAGCAGAAGTTTTTTCTTCGGTATCCCGGTCCATGTCTTCATCGGCAAACGCGAACACCTGCTCATTGCCGTCGACCCGCACCCAGACCCGGTCTTCGATACCAATCAGGCTGGCCAGCAACGCGGGTCTTTTATCCACGTCCGGCTCCTCGATCATGAACGTCGCCTTCCAGTTATTGCCATCCGGAATCAGCGGATTATAGGCACCCAGCTCCTCCTCGATACCACCGGCCTCAAAAATACGCTCGACCCGCAGCATTTCCTGTATCTGGTACTGCATGGTCATCCGGTCTTCAAAGTAAACCGTTGCCACCGGACCGATGTGAACCTTGCGGTTTTTCTTGTGCGCCATTACCTGCGCACGCATATCCGGCCGCTGCTCCGCATATTGTTCGAGACTGTACAGATCGGCGCGCGTGAGTTTTTGCATGATATTTTATCCGTGGAGAATTACGATCCGGCGGCAAAGGACTCCGTCAGAGTCCATATGCCAGCCGCAACAGGGTCAATGGATGCTCGGGTGCCTTGCCATTATCCAGTCCGTTCTCGATCTGGTGACCGGCCATGGGGCAGTCACTGCTGTAGTGGCTGGCAGCTGCACGTTTCACATTGTTCACTACAGGACGACAGATTTTCATCGAGGTTTCGTGATACTCGCTTTTAACGGCGTAGGTACCATCGTGACCGGAGCAGCGTTCTATGGGTTCAACCGTGGTATCCGGCACCAGCTGCAACAGGTCGCGCGTCTTCATACCGATATTCTGTACCCGCAGGTGGCAGGCAACATGATATGAAATGGAACCCAGCGAGGTCTTGAAATCGGTCTTCAGCTGCCCGTGCTTGTGGCGCAGCATCAAATACTCAAACGGGTCATAAATGGCATCACGGACCTTTGCCACATCCGCATCATCAGGGAACATCAACGGCAGCTCCTGCTTGAACATCAGTACACAGGAAGGAACCGGTGCCACTATATCCCAGCCCGCATCCACCAGCTTCACCAGCGCAGGAATATTTGCGTCCCGCGCAGCCTTGACGGCCTCCAGGTCACCCAGCTCCAGTTTTGGCATACCACAGCACTGTTCCTTGCGGGCCTGTGTCAGCGGGATATCATTGTGCCGGAAAACAGTCGCCAGGTCCTCACCTATCCCCGGCTCATTGTAGTTGCAATAACAGGTGGCAAACAGGGCCACCCTGCCACGGGTTGGCCCGGCAGCAACCGCAGCCCCGGCATCGCCTGACCCCTTGCCAATACGCTGGCGCAATGTCCGGGAGTGGTATTCGGGCAGGATGGCATCCGGGTGCACATCCAGCACCTTGTCCAGCAGCTTGCGCCCTGCCCCGGTTTTATTGGTGGCATTCACGACCTGCGCCACAATCGGAATACCAGCCAGTTTACCGACGGTATCGGTAGCGGTCAGGATACGGTCCCTTGTGCGCACCTTACCCTGTTTGAACTTGACCGCCTTGGCACGCAACATCAGGTGCGGGAAGTCCACATTCCATTCATGTGGTGGTACATAGGGACATTTGCTCATGTAGCACATGTCACACAGGTAGCAATGATCGACGACTTCCCAGTAGGCCTCACGCGGCACCGTATCCAGTTCCATGGATTCCGATTCATCGATGGCATCAAACAGAGTGGGAAAGGCATTGCACAGATTAAAACAACGCCGGCAGCCATGGCAGATGTCATAGACCCGCTCAAGCTCCCTGAACAGGTTTTCCTCGTCATAGAAAGCCGGGGCTGTCCAGTCAAGCGGATGCCGCGTGGGTGCCTCCAGATTTCCTTCCCGGGTACCTTCAGTCGTTGTTGCCATACACGATTCCTGTACTCAATGTGTCCATCCGAAAACCAAGGCGCGTAGCCCGGATGGAGCTTGCGTAATCCGGGAACAGACTCTGAAACAGCCACTTATCTTCCCTGATTATGCTGCGCCCCATCCGGGCTACAATAAAAAAGGGCCGGATAAACCGGCCCTTCCGTGACTGACCGCCCTGAATGTTAGCTCTTCAATCGTCCAGTGAATTCAGTGCTTTTGTAAAGCGATTGGCATGTGAACGCTCGGCCTTGGCCAGCGTCTCAAACCAGTCTGCGATTTCGTCAAAACCTTCATCGCGCGCTGCCTTGGCCATCCCCGGGTACATATCAGTGTACTCGTGTGTCTCCCCGGCAATTGCAGATGCCAGGTTGTCTGATGTTGCACCGATGGGTAAACCGGTAGCCGGATCACCCACCTGTTCCAGGTATTCAAGGTGCCCGTGCGCATGACCAGTCTCACCTTCTGCGGTGGAACGGAACACGGCGGCGACATCGTTATAACCTTCAACATCTGCCTTGGCGGCGAAATACAGATAACGACGATTGGCTTGTGACTCACCGGCAAACGCGTCTTTCAGATTCTGTTCTGTTGAGCTGCCCTTCAAATCCATAATTATATCCTCGTGAAATTCAGTGTTGAATGAGACTCTGTTGGCCCCTGATTCTTAGACCCTGTCTAATTTTGTGTACTCTAGTCTGGCAGGTACCTTTCGTCAAGCCCCGGCCACCGACCCTGTTTGACCCTTATCGCCAGGGTGGGGTAACGTATGACGATTCACCCAAAGATTCAAGCCATGGCAAAAAAATCATCTGAAAATCCGAATTTCGAAACCTCTCTGAAAGAACTTGAGGCACTTGTAGAAAAAATGGAACAGGGAGACCTGAGCCTGGAAGCATCGCTCAGCCACTTTGAACGGGGCGTGCAGTTATCCCGCACCTGCCAACAGGCCCTGAAAGCCGCCGAGCAAAAAGTTGAAATCCTGATGAAAAAAAGCGGTCAGGAAGAAATCACCACATTCGACAGTGAAGACGCCTGACATCGCACTGGCAACGTTCATGGCACAATGCCGTGAACGCCTCGAACGCTCGTTTGATACCTGGCTACCTGCCGCTACCACACACCCGGCAACACTGCATGATGCCATCCGCTACACCGTCATGGATGGTGGCAAACGCATCCGCCCGACACTGGTCTATGCCGGCGGGCAGGCAACAGGGGCCGCACCGGAATCGCTGGACAGGGCCGCGTGCGCCATTGAACTCATCCATGCCTATTCACTTATCCACGACGATTTACCGGCCATGGACGATGATGATCTGCGACGTGGCAAACCCAGTTGCCACCGTGCCTTTGGTGAAGCAACGGCCATCCTCGCAGGTGATGCACTGCAGTCCCTTGCCTTCCAGGTACTTGCCAGTGACGCAGGGAACGGTATTAGCGAGCCCACCCGCTTGCGCATGATCCGCACACTGGCTCTCGCCGCGGGCTCCCGCGGCATGGCCGGCGGTCAGGCCATTGACCTGGCCGCAACCGGACAGCAGCTGAACATTGCCGAACTGGAAGACATGCATATCCACAAAACCGGAGCATTGATTCGCGCCAGTGTGGTACTCGGCGCACTCTGTGGCACAGCACCCGCACAGCCCGACATCGACAAACTGGACCACTATGCCAAGTGCATCGGGCTCGCCTTCCAGATCCGGGATGATATTCTCGATGTCGAAGGAGAAGCGGCCACACTGGGTAAAAACCCGGGCATGGACCAGCGCCTCGAAAAATCGACCTACCCGTCAGTCATCGGCCTGGAAGCGTCCCGTCAACGGGCCACTGAATTACACACCGAGGCCCTGGAGAGCCTGTCAGGCTTTGATAAAAGCGCGGATCCTTTGCGTTGGATATCAACATATATAATTGAAAGAGAAAGATAATATTCAACATCCGCCAACCAGGAAATTGCACATCTGCCATTGCTCAGGTAATATCCTGACCAAATTACTCAGGATTTATGAGGATGCAATCAACCCGTTTACCGGCACAGATACCTCTTTGGGCAGGTAGGCATTTTTCACCCGGGTCGGTAGGCTTTCTTTCCCCTGAATACATTCAGGCACCACGCCCCTGTAACGATCCGGACCACCACAGATGAAATCCACCGAGTTGGCACATAAAAATCAGGACAGCATAGCTGATGTACAGGGCAGCACCGACACCCGACGGATTCCCATCAACAAGGTAGGCATCAAGGACATTCGCCATCCGGTGCGCGTGAAGGACCGTTCGATGGGTGAACAGCACACCATTGCCACCTTCAACATGTATGTGAACCTGCCGCATAATTTCAAGGGCACGCATATGTCACGCTTCGTGGAAATCCTCAACACCCACGAACGCGAAATTACAGTTGAATCATTCAAGGAAATGCTGCAGGAAATGACCGAACGTCTGGAAGCGGATTCCGGTCATATCGAGATGCAGTTTCATTACTTCGTGAGCAAAAAGGCACCAATATCCGGTGTCGAAAGCCTGCTGGATTATGATGTCACCCTGATCGGTGAAATCATCAAGGGCAAGCCGAAAATGACCGTCAAGGTCATCGTGCCGGTAACCAGCCTGTGCCCCTGTTCCAAGAAGATTTCCGACTATGGTGCACACAACCAGCGCTCACATGTCACTGTCAGCGTCGAAACACACGGCTTTGTGTGGATCGAGGATCTGATTGACCTGATCGAGAAAGAAGCTTCCTGTGAACTCTATGGGCTGTTGAAGCGCCCGGACGAGAAATATGTCACCCAGAAGGCCTACGACAATCCCAAATTCGTGGAAGACATGGTGCGGGATGTTGCATCACGACTCAATGAAGATGAACGGATTAACTCTTACATCGTGGAGTCCGAAAATTTCGAGTCCATTCACAACCACTCGGCCTACGCATTGATCGAGCATACGAAGGAACAGGATTAGGCGGTGGTGCCAGACCCGATGGGTACGCTGCGCTTTACCCATCCTACGTAAAAATCACCTTATTCCCCTGGTAGGATGGGTAAAGGAGCAACGCGACGTACCCATCAAGAACAGAGCACATCGCCTCAACAGGCGTCAATACTTTTTTCGCAGCGTCATCAACCGACCATCATTGTTTATTTCCAGCCGCCCCAGATAAGACATACCCAGCAAGGTAGTTGTCGGATGCGCGCCTTCAAGCACCATGGCAGCGACACCATGAAGCTCAAGGTCGCCCACTTTCACAGTATCGAGAGTTACCGCCCAGGCACGCGCGACCCCGGATGCCGTAGTGACGCCTGACTGTCGCCCGACAACACGAAAATCGATCCCGAGCCGCCTTGCCTGATTCGCATTCATCGCCACCGTGGTGGCACCGGTATCCACCAGAAAAGCAATCGGCAAGCCATTAATACTGCCAACGGTGGTATACATACCGGCGGTATCACGCCACACCTGCACCTCGTCAACCTCGGGTGTGCGTTTGCGTGCACTCACCCGGCCATCCAGACGCGCGGTAACTTTCTGCCCGTCAATCTGCAACACCGCCTCCTCGCTTGTTGCTGAAATCAGCTTGACCCCTTCAGGACTGCTCTGCCCCGGCTTCAGTAAACGTTGCTGCCCGTCAACAAGCAGTACCGCACGGCCACTGAACAATCCGACCACACGCACATCCGCTGCCTGTACAAATGCCGCTGTACACCACAGGAAAAGCATTAGGAGAACAAGAAATTTTCTGGATAATGACATACCTTCATCCTGCAGTAATCTGGAAACCGATTATGAGACCTCTAACCATATTTCGCCATATCGACTGTGAAGGCCCCGCTTACCTCGGCGAGATACTGGATCGCCAGACAATCCCCTGGCGACTCATCAGGATCGATGCGGGTGAGCCGGTTCCGGACACGCTGGCTGACTGTTCAGGCCTGGTCTTCATGGGGGGACCCATGAGCGTCAATGATCCCCTGCCCTGGATTGAACAGGAACTGTCACTGATTCGCATGGCACAAGACCAAAACATGCCTGTACTGGGCCACTGCCTCGGCGGACAACTCATTTGCAAGGCGCTGGGCGGGGCGATAAGCGCCAACCCCGTCAAGGAAATCGGCTGGCACAGCGTGCGCAAGTGCAATACACCGGCGGCTGCAAGCTGGCTTGCCGGCCTGCCGGATGCAGCCACGCTGTTTCACTGGCATAGTGAAACCTTTTCCATACCGGATGGGGCCGAGGTCATACTTGAGAGTGAACACTGCGCCCACCAGGCCTTCGCCATTGGCAACACCCTTGCCCTGCAATGCCATGTTGAAATGCTGCCACCCATGGTGGCTGAGTGGGCCGCACTCTATGCACATGAGCTCCAGGAAACCAGCACAACGGTACAATCCGCAGCACAGATGACCACGAATCTCTCCACGAGGATAGCAGAGGCCCAGCAGGTTGCTGATGTCATCTACGA
>DMKK01000037.1:6609-12647 GCA_003454335.1 Gammaproteobacteria bacterium
CCCGTCAAAAACGGAGCGCTGGCTTTGATGGGTACGTCACTTCGTTCCTTTACCCATCCTACAAAAACTCAGCATATGCTGCGAAATATTGAGGTCATTATTGTAGGATGCGCTGAGTAAAACGAAGCGCATCGGTCGCGACATGATTCGCAAAGTTCAGGTCACTATTGCAGAAACCCTTCCGGGAGATACATTGCCAGCAAATAAAGCACCGCAGCTGCCGCAATACCCGCCAGCAAGTCATCCACCATTATTCCGAAACCACCACCGACCTTCCTGTCAAACCACTTGATAGGCCAGGGTTTCAGAATATCAAACAGACGGAACAACACAAAACCGGTGACAATCCACAGCCAGCCGGGGGGCGCAAACGTCATGGTCACCAGGTAACCGACAAATTCGTCCCAGACAATACCCGGATGATCATGTACACCCAGCCGCCTGGCAGTGTGGGCACAAAGCGGGATACCCACCAGAAACAGTACGGCCACCAGCGGTAGATAGATCTGCAGCGCCAGCGGTTGCAGCAACAGATAGAGCGGGATCGCAGCCACGGTACCCGCCGTCCCCGGCGCCTTTGGCACCAGGCCACTGCCAAAACCGAGCGCCAGAAAATCTGCCGGATGCCGCAACAGGCGCGGCGAAATCTTTTCAGCCATGTTGCGAGACTCCAAAGTGCTGGTAGCCGGCAGTGGCCGGCTCGTATGTTTCCCCGTCTGCCGTGTAACAGCGAATACCCGGCGTTGCCTCGATCCTGCCGACATAGGTACAGGCACAGAAAAATTGCGCTTGCGCAGTTGCCAGCTGTTGCAGCGCTGCCTCGGGCACCGTGAAGCACAGCTCATAATCATCACCGGCCGACAGCGGCAGATCAAGGTACAGCGTACGTGCATCTGCCCCGCACCGTTGTACCGTTTCGCTAAAAGCGGTAGAACGCGGCAAGTCGTCCAGCGACAATGCCGCGCCCAGCTGATCACTTTCCAGCAAATGCCCCAGATCGGCCAGCAAACCGTCTGAAACATCGATGGCCGCACTGGCAATACCCCGCAAGGCCTGCCCTGCGGCTACTCTGGGTTCCGGATAGTCCAGGCGGTGTTGCAAGTCTGCCCCGGCATCCCCCGCCAGCAGCAAGGCCAGTCCGGCATCACCAAGGGTACCGGTCACATAGATATGGTCACCGGCCTGTGCACCCCGGCGCCGCAACGCCAGACCGTCCGGAACAAATCCGTGCGCCTGCACTGTAACGGCTAACGGGCCCTGGGTAGTATCACCGCCGACCAGCTGCACCTGATAACGATCAGCCAGCTTAAAAAATGCCTGTGAAAAATCTGCCAGCCAGTCCGAACCGGATTCAGGAATTGTTAATGACAGGGTCACCCAGGCAGGCTCGGCTCCCATCGCGGCAAGGTCACTGAGATTGACCGCCAGCGTCTTGTGTCCAATGGCCGCTGCCGGTGTGCCGGTGGGAAAATGTACCCCGTCGACCAGTGTGTCCATGCAGACAACCAGCTCCATCCCGGCAGGCACTTGCAATAGTGCGGCATCATCGCCAATACCGGTAATGACATCCTTGCGATTTGAGTCCTGCCGCGTGAAATAACGGCGGATGATGTCAAACTCGGTGTCTGACATGCTAGTGCTCTATCAAGGTGATAATTGCGAGTTCAGTTAGCTTGTCAACGTTCACGGCACCAACAGTAGGCGCTTTAGGCGAGGCGCGCCTCGCCGGCAATGGCCGTTCCCTTGTAAGAGGCGAAACGCAGTCCGTGGACGTTGACAAGCTAACCCGAAGGGCGTCCCTGTGGTGTCCCGCAGCTGCGTTCCAGTGCTCGACAAGGGAATGGCCATTGCCTTCGCACTGCGCCTTGCTGCGAAACACCACAGGGACGCTGAACCCGTAATTATCACCTTGATAGAGCACTTGACTCAGCGACCGGCGGCTTGCTTGCCCGCCTTTTGGCATTCAGCGGCACGGAGCTTGTGCGCAGCCTTGTCCAGCACACCGTTCACAAACGTATGGCCCTGTTCAGCGCCAAATTTTTTGGTCAACTGCACGGCTTCATTGATGGTTACCCGGTACGGTATATCCGGACGATAGAGCAACTCGTAGGTCGCCAGTCGCAATACTGCGCGCTCCACCGGGTCCAGCTGCTCAAATGGCCGATCAATAAAAACAGACAGGCTTTCATCAATAATATCAATACGTTTTGGCGCTTCACTCAACAACTCTATGAAGTAGCTCTGGTCAGCCCTGGAGAAATCCTCGGCCTCCAGAAACTGCCTTCGAATCAATGGCAGATCGGTCCCTGACAGGTCCCACTGGTATAAGGCCTGCATGGCGTAACGACGTGCACGGGCGCGCTCATGTGCAGAAAAGCTCATCGGATCAGCCTTCAATACCACGCAACAGGTTGATCATCTCGATGGTCGACATGGCCGCCTCGGCACCCTTGTTACCCGCCTTGGTACCGGCACGCTCGATGGCCTGCTCGATGGTATCGACCGTCAACACGCCAAAGGCAATCGGAATATCGTGTTTCAGTGAAACAGACGACAGGCCCTTGGTGCACTCACCGGCCACGTATTCGAAGTGCGGGGTGCCACCGCGAATCACCGCACCCAGTGCAATGATGGCATCAAAACGCTTGCTCGCCGCCAGCCGTTGCGCGGCAATCGGCATTTCATAGGCGCCCGGTACCCGGATGATCTGCAGGTCGCGTTCATCGGCACCATGGCGTTTCAGGGTATCCACCGCACCTGCCAGCAAGCTCTCCACCACAAAACTGTTGAAGCGCGAAACCAGCAGCGCAATCCGTGCATCACGTATCACCAGTTCACCCTCTGTTACCGTAATGTCATTCATCTGTTCGACCCTTGATAATCAAAAAAACAACGCGTGGTTCACGACACATACTCAACCACTTCCAGTCCAAAGCCGGCAATGCCGTGCACAATCATGGGCGCACTCAGTACACGCATTTTCTGCACACCCAGATCGGCAATAATTTGCGCGCCGATACCGTAGGTGCGCAACTCGGTCGGTTTACCGGCCGCCGGCGCCTGCAGAGGCTTCTCCGGCACATGATACGCCTTAATCTGCTCAATCAGTGCCTCGGATGACTCTTCCGGGCGTAAAATCACAATAACACCTGCACCTTCCTGCGCCACCCGCTGCAGCGCCTGCCGCAGCGGCCAGTGCTCACCTTCCAGCTTGATATCCACGAGATCACTCAGTGTGTTTTGCAACTGCACCCGGACCAGCGTCGGCTTCTCCCGCTGGATCTCGCCCATGACCAGCGCCAGGTGCACAGCACCGTCAATAGAATCAAGGTAGGCATGCAACCTGAAGTTGCCATGCTCGGTTGCCAGTTCTGTTTCTGCAATTCGCTCCACAGTCTTTTCATTTTCGATGCGATAGCGGATCAGGTCTTCGATAGTCCCCATCTTGAGACCGTGTTCCCGGGCATAGACTTCAAGATCCGGACGACGAGCCATACTGCCGTCTTCCTTCAGAATCTCGACAATCACGGCGGCTGGTTCCAGCCCCGCAAGACGCGCCAGATCACAACCGGCCTCGGTATGCCCGGCACGTGTCAGCACCCCGCCCGGCTGTGCCATCAGGGGAAAAATATGTCCGGGCTGTACGATATCTGCCGGGGTGGCGTCCGGGGCGGCCGCTGCCAGCACCGTCTGTGCCCGGTCCTGCGCCGAGATGCCGGTCGTCACACCAGTGGCCGCTTCAATGGACAGGGTAAAATTCGTTGAATGCAGGGAAGTATTACTCTTGACCATCAGCGGCAACGCCAGCTGCTCACAGCGATCTCGCGTCAGTGTCAGGCAGATCAGCCCTCGACCGTGACTTGCCATAAAATTAATATCTTCGGGACGCACGTGCTCGGCGGCCATCAGCAGGTCACCCTCGTTCTCACGATCTTCATCATCCATCAGAATTACCATGCGACCCGCACGGATATCCTCGATAATTTCTTCAGTACTGTTTAACGACATAATAAATAACAGCGTACATCTTTGGATGTACCGCTCCTCGTTAACTTCCTATCCCTCAATCATACACTGCTCATTTCCCTGCAAACCCGCAGGACTCGAGCAGCTCACGGGTAACATTCCCGCCACCACCCGGCTGTGCCGCCGCATCACCCTGCAGCAACCGTTCCAGGTAACGCGCCACAAGATCAACTTCCAGGTTGACCTGCCGCCCTGCCCGGTAATCCCGCAGCGTGGTTTCAGCCAGGGTATGCGGCACAATATTCAGTTCAAAGCTTGCCCCATCGACCGCGTTAACGGTCAGACTGACACCATCCACACAGATGGATCCCTTGGTGGCGATATAACGCGCCAGTTCGTCCGGCACCTGCACGGTGAACTGGACAGAACGGCTATCCTCGCTCCGCTGCGTCACAGTACCAATACCATCGACATGACCACTCACCAGGTGACCACCCAGACGCGTCTCCAGTGTCAACGCCTTTTCCAGGTTAACCGCATCACTGACGGACAGTGCGCCGATGATGGTACGTTTCAGCGTTTCACCAGACACATCCGCATGAAATTCGTGCGCGGTTTTCTCAATCACCGTCAGGCATACACCACTCACGGCAATACTGTCACCGAGATTAACGTCAGCCATCGAGAGTTTTCCGCCATACACACCCAGGCGCATGTCACCCCCCCGCTGCTCCAGCGAGGCAATGCTACCGACGGCTTGTATAATTCCTGTAAACATTAACGTCTTTCCAATATTATCAATCTATCTGTATCAATCTATCCGTAGGATGTACTGAGCCTGCATGTTATTTAATTCTCTACCCCTGCAGTAATCCGCCAGTCATCGCCAACGGCACGAATATCGTTAATCGCTAGCTTTATTCGCTGTGCCATCTGTTCGAGGCCAGGCAACGCAAACAAGCCGCGGGCGGCATCACCCATCAAGTGTGGCGCCATGTATATTACCAACTCGTCTATCAGTCCCGCTTGCAAAAGGGCTCCGCACAAGGTCGCACCGGCCTCCAGGTGCACCTCGTTGATCTGCAGTGTTCCCAGGTAGTGCAGTACCGCCGGCAAATCCAGTCGCCCGACTTGCATTGGCAGGGTCACAACGCTGACATTGCTGCGGGTCAGACGTGCTGCCTTACCGGCATCATCCGCACCGCTAACGATCAGTGTATCACCGGGCAAATCAAGCAGCTTCGCATCCGGCGGTGTGCGCAACTGACTGTCCAGAATAACGCGCAATGGCTGACGAAAACCGTCATCCAGCGCATCGAGACGCACCGTTAACGACGGATCATCAGCCTGCACGGTACCAATACCGGTCATGATTGCAGCACTGCGCGCACGTAACCGGTGTACGTCGCGGCGCGCCGCGTCCCCGGTAATCCAGCGGCTTTCACCACTGGCCATGGCGGTACGTCCGTCCAGGCTCATCGCCAGCTTGCAACGCACCCATGGCCGGCCCTGCCGCATGCGCATAACAAAACCGGCATTCAATTGTTCCGCGGCAACAGCCAGCAAACCCGCAGCAGTATCAATGCCTGCATTCCGTAACGCTGCCAGCCCCATGCCAGCCACCCGGGGATTCGGGTCCTCTATGGCGGCAACCACACGTGCCACACCGGCAGCAATCAATGCATCGGTGCAGGGCGGCGTGCGTCCCTGGTGACAACAGGGTTCCAGCGTGACGTACGCCGTGGCACCCGCCGCCTGTGGCCCGGCCTGTTGCAGGGCATTAATCTCTGCATGCGGACCACCCGTGAACTCATGCCAGCCTTCACCGACAACCGTATCGTCCCTCACCAGCACACAGCCCACACGCGGATTCGGGGCTGTCGTCAGCAACCCGCGCTCTGCCAGACGCAGCGCACGGGCCATGTAATCAGAGTCATCTCCGGAAAACATCGTCAGGCAGGAACCTCAAGCAAGCAAACTACAGATGCGCACGTATGCCTTCCATAAACAACATACCTGGTTTCCATCCGTAAATAATAAATTCTCGCAAAAGCTTCCGCTCCTGCTCACGC
>DMKK01000037.1:12687-13612 GCA_003454335.1 Gammaproteobacteria bacterium
CCTTACCTACATCCATGTAGGCAAGACGCACAGTACGCCAAGACAAAACATTAAAATACTATTAAAACAATCTTTGCGTGCCTTGCGTCCTGGCGAGAAATATTACAGCAAATATAGATGGAAACTGCCTGAAATAATCAGACACTCAATCATCCGGCAACAAGGAAATCTGGTCCTTCTTTTCTTCGGCCGTCGGCTCCTGCTCCAGCCGTTCAATTTCCTCACGGAAGGCATTGACATCTTCAAAGCTGCGGTACACCGAGGCAAACCGGACAAACGCCACCTGGTCCAGCTGGCGTAATTCATTGACAACCCACTCACCCAGCTGTCGCGCAGCAATCTCACGTTCGCCACTCGCCCGCAGCCGGTGCTGTAACCGGCTGATCGCTGCATCCACGCGTTCGGATTCGACCGGGCGTTTTTCCAGTGCGCGCATCATGCCGCCAATGAGCTTCTCCTCATCAAACGGTTCCCGCGCACCATTGCCCTTGATAATGCGCGGCATTACCAGTTCGGGTGATTCAAAGGTGGTAAAACGCTCACCGCAGTCCAGGCATTCGCGCCGCCGGCGCACCTGCGCACCTTCACTGGCAAGGCGTGAGTCGATCACCTTGGTTTCCTGTTTACCGCAAAAGGGACAGTACATCGTTCGCTATCCGGCCCGGCTTAACTTGCAGCGTACACAGGAAAGCGCTTGCACAACTCCAGCACCTTGCTACGCACGGCCGTGATGGCGGCCTGGTTCTCAACATCATCCATCACGTCACACATCCAGCCGGCGAGATCACGCGCCTCCTGTTCACCGCAACCCCGGGTGGTCATTGCCGGTGTCCCCACACGGATACCACTGGTCACAAAGGGTGACTGCGGATCATTCGGGACGGCATTCTTGTTCACGGTAATATTGGCCGCATCCAGTGCCGCA
>DMKK01000253.1 GCA_003454335.1 Gammaproteobacteria bacterium
CAGCGCACCGCCCACCCCGGCTCCGCCGATGCTGGAGATATTATCCACGGCCTTCTGACTGATGCGATGCCGTGACGTGTCGTCTGCAGGAGTAGCAAACTCGGCATCGAAGGCCACCGGTCGCCACGATTCCATATCCAGCCCGTCAATCCTGCCGTTAAAGCGGCCTTCAATCCTGCCGAACGAAAATGTCCGGGTAAGCGTCTCGAGGTCAATATTATCGGCCCGCGCATCTACCTGCAGACGTGGCACCAGGCCAAACGGTTGCTCCAGTTTCAGGTTGCGCAGTGTCACTTCGCCATCGAACACACGCATGCGCAAAGTACCGCCAACCTCGAGGCTGCCATCGTCATAGCGCACATCCGGAATCACCCCCGACAGCTTGCCCGACAATTCCGGCCACCCCAGCGCCAGGCTCAACTGTGACAGCGATACCGGCTTGAGCAGGCCATTTACCTGCCAGCGCAGCGCTGTGTCTTCACTGAATTCCAGCTGGAAATCATCGATCTCGAGCGCACCATCCAGAACCGGTATTGCAACCGGTTCTGCCAGGCGAACAGTATCGCGGCTGGCATCAATCGCAATACGTGTAGCACCCAGCGACACCCGGAAGATACTGCCGCCTGCCCATGCAAGCTCGGAACGTGCTGGCGTCGTGGTATCGGACCAGCGCAGCCGGCCATTTATTGCCTCCAGCTCAAAGCGACCTTCGCGGTCATCTACAGACAGCTTGACCGGGTCAAGGGACACATGACTGAGCTTACCCTGCTCCCAGCGCAAGCTGCCACTGAGTTGCCCGGCCGTATCCAGGTCAGCAAGGGCGGAATCGTACAGCCATGGTTGCAGGTAGGTGTCATACAGGGATGGGAATTCGGCCTGGCGGATCTCAAGGTGCAGCGCCCGGAGCGGCGCAGCCGCTGCCAGGTTTAAACGGCCGCTACCCTCAAGCTGCACACTGCCGGGATGCCGGTAAGTGAATGACTGCAGTACCAATTGTTGCGCTGTTGACAACCAGTCGAAACGGGCATTGAGCCGCAGGGGTTGCGACGGTATTTCTATAAACACCGGATCGATATACAGCGCGCCCTGACGCCCGGTCATGTCCAGCACCACCTGCGTGCCAGTAGCGGCCGCTTGCACGGCAGCGTGGACAGAAATGTCCAGGTTCTCACCGGCCACACTGCCCGCCGCATCAGAAACTTCTGCTGCCAGCAGCCGCATTTCGACATCGGCCTCGTTTAACTGTGAGGCCACACCGTTCATGCTGGCGGTAAAATCCAATTGGCCACGTCCATCAACAACGGGGATGGCAACTCCTGCGTCTGCCAGTTGTCGGGTAACGGCAGGCAGGGACAGCGCCTTACCCTTGACCCTTATCTGCCATTGCGTATCTGACAGGTTTGCCGTAATCGCCAGCGCCCCCTCATGGATACGGAGCCCCAGCAACCTGGCATCAATACGGCCACTATCAAGCTGGTAACTAAACGAGATCTGGATATCCTGCCGCTCCAGCACCGTTGATTGCGCCTTGAGGACACCCTGAGCGCAACTTAGCTCGGTTGCCGTCAACTGCGCACGTGCACAGGACAAGGTGATGTCGGTCAACTCACCGAGACCCTCCGGCAGTGCAACCCTTTTTGTCTGCAACAGCAGCCCGGCATGCCGCTCATCCAGCCAGTTCAACTGCACACTCACTGCCTGTGCTGACCAGCCCGGGCCTGCAAGCGCCCCCAGTCTCAGGTGAACAACGTCAAGCGCAAAACCCGGTAATGCGGCAGCAAGCAACAAGCCGTAGGCTAACGCGACTATAACCCGGCGCCGGGGGAACATCATTCAGGCAGGAAAGACCCCGGTTGAGAGATAGCGGTCACCCCGATCGCAGATAATCGCAACAATCACCGCATGTTCGACTTGTTGCGAAAGTGTTAGGGCTGCAGCCACGGCACCACCGGAGGAAATTCCCGCAAAAATACCTTCCTTTGCTGCCAGTGCCAACGTTGTCTGTTCTGCATCTTCCTGACTCACTTCAATGGTGCGATCCACACTTTTAGCATCAAAAATAGACGGCAGGTAGGCCTCCGACCAGCGACGTATTCCCGGGATGGCCGAGCCTTCTGCCGGGGTCACACCGACAATTTCCACGGCCGGGTTTTGTTCTTTCAGGTAGCGTGAAGTACCCATGATGGTACCGGTAGTCCCCATGGCACTGACAAAATGAGTGATACTGCCCGCGGTGTCACGCCAGATTTCGGGGCCCGTGCCTTCGTAGTGCGCCAGTGGGTTATCCGGGTTGGAAAACTGGTCCAGCACCCTGCCCTCGCCACGCGCACCCATCTCAGTCGCCAGGTCACGCGCCCCTTCCATGCTGGCTTCCTTGCTGACCAGGATAATCTCCGCACCAAAGGTCTTCATCACCGCACGCCGCTCGACACTCATGTGTTCGGGCATAATCAGCACCATGCGATAGCCCTTCATGGCTGCCGCCATTGCCAGTGCAATGCCGGTATTGCCACTGGTCGCTTCTATCAGCGTATCACCCGGTTTGATCTCGCCGCGTTCCTCGGCATGCTTGATCATGGTGAGTGCCGGGCGGTCTTTCACCGAGCCGGCCGGATTATTTCCTTCCAGCTTTACCAGCACAGTATTATTGGTATCACCAGGCAAGCGCTGTAAACGTACCAGCGGTGTATTGCCAATGGTTGTTTCCAGAGTAGGGAAATTCATAGCCTGTCGCCCGCTTTTAGTATCGGCATACAGTATACCCAAGAACAGCAAATATCAGACAGCAATAACCGTGATTGACCGACAGCCCTGCCGTGGCTGTCCGCGGGCACTTCGTTTAGTATAGTTACCGGGACCGACGAGGACATTTCCGGACGATGAAAGACACTGACAGATCACTGCGACAACGCCTGACCGGCATGCTTGCCAGCACAACACGGCAACTATTCAGAGACAGCCCAGGGCCAGCTGACAGGCCGGCACCGGATACCGACATCGTGCCCGTAATAGCGGATAATGAACTTGCCATGGACAAACGCCGGCAAGCATTTTCCGGCGAAATGTTTGCCGAGTTGTTAATCGAACTCCCCGACTTCCAAAAGAAAATTTCACAAGCCTACCAGGCCGGTGACCGGCACAACCTCAGGAGCCACTTGCACCAGTTACTGGGTGCCGTTGCCTACTGTGATGCCCCGGAACTGGAAATGGCTCTGCGCAAGTTTCACCAGGCGATAAAAACTGAAACCCCGGACACCCCGGATAACATTGACGCCTGTTACACACATGCTTTCAATGCCATCAACAGTACCTTGCAGTACAGCGGCTGTCGTGAGGGCTAGCCGGCGTTCCCTGCGGGGTCCGCCTTGCAGCTTGCTTCCCGCATCAGCCCTTTCATGTCGGCAACGGCATTTCCCAGCCCGGTGAATACTGCCCGTGCAATAATGGCATGACCGATATTCAGCTCCCGAACATCAGGGATGGCCGCAATCTCCTGGACATTGTGATAGTGCAGACCATGACCGGCATTTACCGTTAATCCTGCCGCAACACCCTGGCGGACGGCCGCCTTGATACGCGCAAGTTCTGCGTCCGCCTGTACCCGGTCGCGCGCATCGGCAAAATGTCCAGTGTGAATCTCGATACACGGCGCACCGCTTTCAGCGGCTGCAGCAATCTGCGCGGGGTCGGCATCAATAAACAGGGACACGCGCACACCGGCCGCGTGCAGGCGCTCGCAGGCTGCACGCATGCGTGGCAGCTGACCGGCAACATCCAGCCCCCCCTCGGTAGTCAACTCCTCCCGCCGCTCCGGAACCAGACAACAGTCTTGCGGTTGCACACGCTCCGCGAAAGCCAGCATGTCATCGGTAACAGCCATTTCCAGATTCATATGTGTCTGCAGAACATCTTTCAACAGCAGCACATCACGCTCCTGAATATGCCGGCGGTCTTCACGCAGGTGCAGGGTGATACTGTCCGCTCCCGCCTGCTCTGATTCAATTGCCGCCTGCACGGGATCCGGATAACGCGTACCGCGTGCCTCGCGCAGCGTGGCAACGTGATCAATATTTACACCCAGTAAAACTTCCATGGTATTTTCCACTTTTTGTTAACCCGCCTCGTTCACAGCACCTGCCTGCAGCGTGGCCGACCTGCCCGCCATTGAAAATGAAGACAGCTGCCGCAACACTTCCCGTGTGCGCAATGGTCGCGCCCCCAGGTACAACGCCAGTGCTGCGCGCATCAGCCGTTTCACCTCGCGACAGGCCTGCGGTTCCCGCAGATTATCATGGTACAGCGCCAGCAGGCTGGAACCCTGCAGGAAAACACCGTTACCATCGGCTCTCTGGCACCTTACCGGCCCCTTTTCCATCCGGTATTCATAGCACCCTGCTGCAACAACCGGTGCACCGTTGTCATACTCGTAATCCAGCAACAGACCGTAACCCAGCCCTTGCAGCAGACGCTTTTCAAACAGGCGCAAGGCCTGTTCCTCGGCTGTGCCCAGCATCAGCAAGGCATCCTCATAGGCTGCAAACAGTTCCGGATGCGGGTCATGACGGGTCAACAACCGCATCAGCAGTTCATTCAGGTAACAGGCACACAGTATCTGACGCCCCGGGAATATTTCCACCGCTCCCCGGCTGTCAACGCCGGTCAGGGTGCCGAGCTCACCGCGCATATTCCATGACAGCAACAGGGGCCGCAACATCTGCAGCTGGTTTTGCCAGCGGCCTTTGGCAGACCGGGCGCCGCGTGCGACCAGTCCAATACGACCATATTCCCTGCTGAATACCTCCAGCAGCAGACTTGAATCACGGTAGGGATAATGATGCAGAATCCAGGCGGGTTCGAGTGAAACGCGGGCGTGATGACTCATGTCAGCTAGTCGTCATGGATATAGCCCAGACTGTGCAGCGCACGTTCATCATCTGCCCAGCCCTCCTTGACCTTGACCCAGAGCTTCAGGTTCACCTTGCCGTCTATCAATTCCTCGATATCCCGGCGCGCCTCGGTACCCACTTCCTTGAGCACACGGCCCTGCTTGCCAATCACGATATTCTTCTGACTTTTGCGTTCTACCCAGATCAGCGCATGTATATGAGTGATACTGACTTCACTTTTGAACTGCTCGATCTCCACGGTCAAACCATACGGTAACTCTTTCCCCAGTTTGCGGAACAGTTTCTCCCTGACCAGCTCCGCTGCAAGAAACCGTACAGAACGATCGGTCACCTGGTCTTCCGGGAACAGCGGCGGTGCCAGTGGCAGCAAGGCCTCTACGACTGCTTCGAGTTCGGCCACATTATCTCCCTTGCTGGCAGAAATCGGAATAATCTGTTCGAACGGCCGTTTTTCAGAAAGCCCCTGCAACCGGGGTAACAGCTCTTCCCTGTTTCCCAGCAGATCAATCTTGTTTACTGCCAGGATAACGGGACATGTTATTTGCTCGAGCTTTTGCAACACCAGTTCATCATCTGCCGTCCAGCGCAGTCCATCCACCAGAAACACCACCACATCAACATCCAGCAACACACTGCTGGCCGTGCGGTTCATGTGGCGATTCATCGCACGACCGCTGAAATCGTGGATGCCGGGCGTATCTACGTAGATTAGCTGTGTCGAAGGCAGCGTCTTGATACCCAGCACACGGTGACGGGTCGTCTGTGGTCGTCTTGAGGTGATGCTGATTTTCTGGCCAAGTATCCGGTTCAGCAGGGTGGATTTGCCAACATTTGGCCGTCCAACAAGGGCGATATAGCCACAACGCAAGTCACCCATATCAACCAACCAGCCTGGTCAGCAGGTCTTCCGCCGCGTTCTGCTCTGCCTGGCGCCGGCTACTGCCCTGCCCCTTGCCGGGAGACAGTCCAATGTCATCAACAACACATTCCACCCTGAAGAATTGCGCATGCGCCTCGCCGCTCACCGCCTTCACAGTATATTCCGGTAAGGGTTGATGGCGTGACTGCAGATATTCCTGCAGGCGAGTCTTCGCATCTTTCAGGGATGCCACATCAGAAAGCGAATTCAGCCTGGCCGAGAACAGTCTGAGAATGCAGCTTTGACACACAGTAAAATCACTATCGAGAAAGATTGCACCCAGCAATGCCTCAACGGTATCCGAAAGAATGGAGTCACGTCGATGACCACCACTCTTGCGCTCCCCGGTACCCAGCGTCAGACAGCTACCAAGATCGAGCGTCTGCGCGATCTCTGCGAGTGACTCACGCCGCACCAGATTTGCACGCAGGCGACTCAGTTCACCTTCTTTTGCCCCGGGATAACGCCGGTACAACTCCGCCGCAATCACTCCGCCAAGGATCGCATCACCCAGAAATTCCAGACGTTCATTATTCCTGCTACCGGCACTGCGATGCGTTAGCGCCTGCTGCAGCAGACCCTGGTCATCAAACGCATAGTCGAGCGACCTTTCCAGCTTGCCGTGCAATTGGCTCAAACCCGTTTGACTTTAACCTGCTTGTCGAAAACCATGACAACATACACATTGGCAAACAGGTGGACACGCGACTCGTATTTGGCCCCGACCAGGTAATTCTGTCCAAAGGGCTTTATTTTCAGGTCTTTCTTGGTAATCGAAGTCACATAACTGATATCAAAGCGGTTTTCAGCCATGCGTCTGATTTCCTGCGGCGAACCAAATCCCGATTCCTTGGCCATCGATTCCAGGGTAGAGGAGACCTTGTAATATTCCAGGTAGGATGGCCCCATTCTGAGCGTCAACAATACGAAGAAACCGATCAGTCCCAGTATTATCAACCAGCCAATCGTGGTTACACCTTTCTGTTGCTGTAGTGAACGCATAGTCTTTTCCCCGTAATCCCGCTAGTGAATTTTCATGCCGATTCGATCCCACTCGACACCCTTGTTTGCACCATCCCAGTTCATCCAGATACGAAATGCCTTGCCGACCAGGTTTTCTTCCGGCACCGTACCCCAATAACGACTGTCATTGCTGTTATCCCGATTATCACCCATCACAAAATACTCGCCGTCTCCGACAACATATTCTCCTTCCAGGCCCGGCGTACGCGGCATCACCAGAATATCATGCTGTATACCCCCAAGTTGTTCCCGACGCTCACTTGCTCCTGACATGGAAACACCTGACCCCTTGCCTACATAGACACCGGCAGGCACCTGCCCGGACGGCTCGCCGTTGATATATACAATCTTGTTGTAGTAACCAACCTTGTCACCCGGCAGGCCAACAACACGCTTTATGTAGTCCACCGACGGATTCTTTGGATAGCGGAACACGACGACATCCCCGCGTTCGGGTTCATCTATCGCCACGATCTTCTTGTTCAGTACCGGCAAACGGATACCATAGGCAAACTTGTTGACCAGGATAAAGTC